>JANXVS010000473.1 GCA_025351555.1 Pseudomonadota bacterium
CGCCCTCCGCGATGCCGGTGCACACCGAACGACCTTGATCCCGAGGATCAGGTGGGAAAGCTCGCCGGTCGTTAGGCTTTCCGCTCGCGGCGGACTTGCGCACAGACTTGAAAGGCACTGCAATCCCGGAGTCGTATATAGGGCCAAGGCAATATGTTTGGATGTGCTGTCGCACATCGCAGGGAACGCGTGCCTATCTTACCGGGGTGGCGAGCACGCCATCAAGCTTTGTTCGCAGCGTGTGCAGATGTTGTGCCAATGCGCCGGTGTCGGACTCGCTGCGTTGCTTGGCCTGCATCAGCTCGTGTGCGATGTTCAGCGCCGCCATCACAGCAATGCGATCTACGCCCGCAGAGCGTGACGCGTTGCGGATTTCGCGCATCTTGCCATCAAGGTACGCGGCTGCCGCGATCAAGCCGGGGCGTTCTTCGGCGGTGCAGCCGATCAGAAACTCGCGATCCAGGATGCTGACCGAAACCGGTGCGTCCGCGCTCATGCGCCGTTCTCCAGCGTGCGCAGGCGCGCGATCATGGCCTCGACGCGCGAACGCGCCTGCTCGTTCTTGGCCAGCAGGTTCGAGCGTTCGGTCGACAGTTGCTCCTGACTGACGCGCAGGCTGCGGTTTTCCTCGGCCAGACGCTGGCAAAGCTCGATCACGCGGTCAAGGCGACCACTGATATCGTGCAGATCGGCAAGCATCGGATTGGGTTCGGACATGGCGCGACTATAGGCGGCGGCTTGGGGACGGTCAACGCACCGTGCGCTGCGGGCGCGCCGGCAGGCGGCTGCGCTCGAATTCGCGGATGAAGGTGAAGCACGCTGCGGCGGTCAGCGGCGGCGACAGCCAGTGGCCCTGGATTTCGTCGCAACCCTGTTCATGCAGGTATTCCAGCTGCTCCAGGGTTTCCACGCCTTCGGCGATGACATTCAAGCCGAGCGAATGCGCCATCGTGATGATGGTCTTGGTGATGGCCTCGTCGTCTGGATCAGTGGTGATGTCGCCGACGAAGCTACGATCGATCTTGAGTCGGTCGATCGGCAGGCGCTTGAGGTAGCTCAGCGACGAGTAGCCGGTGCCGAAATCGTCGATCGCGATGGATACGCCCAGGGTATGCAGCCGGTTCAGCGTGTGAATCGCCAAGTCCGCGTTGGCCATCAGCACACTCTCGGTCAGTTCCAGTTCCAGTTGCGCCGGCGCGAGCTTGAGTTCGGCCAGGATCTCGCACAGGCGCTGGGTCAGGTCGTCGCGCAGCAGTTGCAGCGCCGACAGATTCACCGACATGGTGATGTTGTGCAAGCCGCGATGCTGCCATTCGCGCAGTTGCGTGCAGGCGTGATACAGCACGAACTCGCCGATGCGGTCGATTAGGCCCGCCTCTTCGGCCAGGGGAATGAATACGACCGGAGAGACCTCGCCAAGCTCGGGATTGGTCCAGCGAAGCAGCGCCTCCACGCCGGTGATGCGGGCTTCATCCAGCGTCAGCATGGGCTGATAGACCAGGCTCAACTCGTTGCGCTCCAGGGCCATGCGCAAGGCGCCGATCATGTTGGCGCGCTGGCGCGCCTGCGCATCCATCGCCGGGGTGTACAGCATGTAGGTGTTACGGCCGCCTTCCTTGGCCTGATACATCGCGGTATCCGCGAACTTGAGCAGGTCCGTCGGCACCTGGGCGTGATCCGGATACAGGCTGATGCCGATCGACGGTGAGATCACCACTTCCTGGCCGGTGTCGAGCGCGAGTGGGCGGGAAAATACCTCGAGCAGGCTACGCGCCACGTTCACGGGTTCATCGCCGTGCTGTACATCTTCCAGCACCACAGTGAACTCATCGCCACCGAGCCGGGCCACAGTCGCCGATTCGCGCACGCTGGCGCGCAGGCGCGCGCCGACAGCCTTGAGCACGCGATCGCCGGTGGCATGACCCATCGAATCGTTGACGTGTTTGAAGCGATCCAGATCCAGGAACAGCACGGCGACCTTGCGCGCCGTGCGACGCGCACGGATAACCGCATGCGCGAGACGTTCGCCGAGCAGGGTGCGGTTCGGCAAGCCGGTCAAGGTGTCGTAGTTGGCCAGGTAGCGCAGCTCCTGCTCGGCGCGCTTGCGGTCGGTGATGTCGTTCATCACGCCGACGAAATGCGTGCGTTCTCCGGCGGCGTCGCGTACTTCGCTGACCTCAAGCCAGCACAGGAATTCCTCGCCATCTTTGCGCCGTTGCCACAACTCGCCATGCCAGTGGCCGCTGCGCACGAACTCCGCGCGTATCGCCAGGTAAAACTCGGTCGGATGTTGCGGGCTGTTGAGCGCGTCGGCGGTATGACCGATGACATCGGTTTCGCTGTAGCCGCTCATGCGCGTGAAGGCGCGATTGATCGAGACGAAGTGAAATTCCAAATCGGTGACGGCGACGGCCTCGCTCATGCTGGCGATGACTTCGGCGGCGATGCGGCGCTCGCGCTCGGTCGCGCGCGAGACGGTGATGTTGCGCGCCGTGCCACACACGTGCAGTGCACGGCCGTTGGCGTCGCGTTCGACGGCCTTGCCACGCGACAGCACCCAGATCCACTCGCCGGCGGCGTTACGGATGCGATGTTCGGATTCGTAGAAGTCGCGGCGGCCCTCGATATGATCGTAAAGGCGCTGCTCGACCTGGGCCAGATCGTCCGGATGCACGGCGTGCTGGCGCCACTGCGCAGCCGACAGGGTTTCCTCGCGGCGACCGCCGAGCAACTGGTCGGCGCCGATGCGGTGGATGGTTGCTGCATTCACATCGAAGTCCCAGAACTCGTCGCCTGATCCCCACAGCGCCAGTCGCAAGCGGTCTTCGCGCCGGCGCAATTCGTCGTGATGGCGCTGCTCGCGCGCGCGCCGACGGCGGTAGCCCAGCCATCCCAGCCAGAGCAGCAACGCCGCGACCGCGACATACAACAGTTGCATTCCGCGGCTCGCCCACCACGGCGGCGTTACCGTCAGGCGCAGATGGGTGCCGTCGTCATTCCATACACCATCGTGGTTGCTGGCGCGAACCTCGAAAACGTAATCTCCTGCTGGCAGATTGGTATAGGTGGCATCGTGGCGCGTGCCGGCTTTTATCCAGTCCTCGTCGAAACCCTGCAAGCGGTAGACGAACTGGTTCTGCTCGGGCGCGGCATAGTCCAGTGCAGCGAACTCGAAGCGCACCACGCGCTGCGCTTGCGACATCGCCAACTCGTCGCCTGGCGCGTGCAGCAGACCATGCGCGCTACCGGTCTGCGCGCCGGTGATCACCACTGGCGCCATATAGGTGTCGTGCTTGATCACCTCCGGGTCGAACAGGTTGATGCCGTGAATGCCGCCGAATACCATCTCGCCGTTGCCGCGCCGGTAGCTGGCGGCGGCATTGAATTCCAGACCTTGCAAGCCGTCCTTGAGCGAAAATGCCCTGAATTGCCCCAATGCGCGATCAAACCGGGCGACGCCGCGATTGGTGCTCAGCCACAGATTGTGGTGCCTATCCTCCAGGATGCCGTAGATGGTTGCGCTGGGCAGCCCGTTCTTTGTGGAATAATGCACAAAGTTTACATTTTCATTGCTTGGAACGTCCACGCGATCCAGTCCACTATGCGTGCCGATCCACAGCGCGCCGTCCCCGCTCTGCTGGATTGCGCGCACCAGATTGTCGGCCAGCGAGTGCGGATCGGCCGGATCGTGACGGAAGCTGCGCATGCGGCGCTTGGCGGGGTCATAGGCGCTTAATCCGTCCAGGGTGCCGATCCAGACGCGGCCATCCGTATCTTCAGTCAGCGCAAGCACGCGATCGTGTGCCAGGCTATCGGGCTCTCCGGCATGGTGACGAAACACTTCCCAGCGTCCCGCTGGTGCTGATGTTGGCGGCGCTGACGTCGATGCAGATGATGTCGATGCAGATGATGTCGGCGGCCACCAATGCGCCAAACCACTGCCGTAAGTGCCAAACCAAAGGCTGCCGTCATGCGCGATCAACATCGCGCACACGATGGCGCCGGGCAGACCATTGCCGTTGACCGGGTCCACCGGCAAAGCCGTGGCGTTGCGCGCATCCGGATCGAGCAGGAAGGCGCCTTGATTGGACGCGACCCAGAGCTTGTTGCCACCGGCTCCGACCAGCCCACTGATACGCCATAGCGGGTCAGCGCCAGACGATGTTGGGGTCTTGAACACGTCGTTGAAAGACTCGAAGGTGTCGCGTGCCGGGTCGTAGCGCTTGAGGCCACCGCCATCGGTGCCAAGCCACAGGCGTGCGGCGCCGTCTTCCCAGATCGCACGGATCGTGTTCGTCATCTGATTGCGGCCGGGTGTCGGATCCATGACGTAGCGGAACTGCGCGCCATCTGGGTTGGTCGTGGCAGCGCCGCCAATCGTGCCGCCGACCCAGAGCAGGCCGGACCGGTCGATCGCCAGTTCGGTGGTGAAATCGTCAGGCAGCGATCCGGGCATGGCGTCGTCGTGGCTCAGCGATTGCGTGTTGCCGCTGGCCGGATCGTAAATCGTCAGCCCTTCGCCGTAGACCGCCAGCCACAGCCGCCCTTGCCGATCCTGAACCAACGCGTGAATCTGCGTTGCGTCAGGACGCTGCTCGGCCATGGGCCAGACGTGCTCGGCCGAATCGTTTTGTGCGTCGACCCGGTACAGACCGCTTTCGCTGCCGGCATAGATCGTGGCGTCGGCGGCGATCAGTACGCAGCGGACGCCGGCAAAGTTGCGCACGACCACCGTTGCATCGCTACCCGGTGCGATGCGCAGCAGACCCGCCGTCGTCGCACTCCATAACGTGCCATCGGCCGCGAGCGCGAAGCCGTGCACGCGCGCAGCCATTCCGCCGACGGCGGGGAAACGAAAGATCTGGCGACGCGCGCCGGTTTCGGCGTCCATGAGCTCAATCCCGGCCGCGGTGCCGACCCATAGTCCGCGCGCCGGATCGAACAGCAGGGCGCTGATGGCGTTGCGTGGTTGCGCGTCCGCACCAGAAATTTGTGCGCCGGCGGCGATCTTGCCGCTGGCCGGATCCAGCCACGCCAGGCCGCGCGTGTTGCCGCCGATCCACAGGCGCCCGTGGCTATCTTGCGCAAGCGCAGTAACGAAACTGTCGGGCAGGCTGTCCGGGTTGTCCGCGTCGTGCTTGTAAAGCACATAGCGATAGCCGTCGTACTGATGCAGACCGCCTTGGGTCGCGATCCACATGTAACCGGCGCGATCCTGCAAGAACGCGTTGACGGTATGTTGCGTCAGGCCCTGCTCGCTGCCGATATCGTCGAAATAGTAGCGCCGCTCGGCGGCGTGCGACGCAACGCCGGCCAACAAGCACAAGATCGCGGACAGCCGCACCAGCCAACGTCCGGCCGGGAGTCGTGCTCTAGCTGGACGCGCCGAAAGTTTTGGCATACTCGATGATACGATTGTCCCCAATCCGCAGTCTAGGCGCGGGCGCTCGTTCCGGCAATACGCATGCGGCCGCTGCTAGAATATCCACATGTGCTTGTATCACCTCGACCGATGAATACCGGTTCGCCGGTCACCCATGCCCAGCTTGGCGAGCTGCTGGCCAATCTGCGCTTCGGCGTTGGCCCCAGCGATCTGCACGGCTCACTCACCGGTTACCTGTGCGGTGGTGGCGTCGCCGACTCGCACGATTGGCTCGCGGCGCTGGAGCTGGATCCGGATGATGACGTGGCGGCTATGCCGCAACCCGTGTTGACAAACCTTTACGAGCAATGTGCGGCGTGGCTGGACGATCCCGAGATGGGCTTCGAGCCCTTGCTGCCGCCGGCCGACACCGCGCTGGAAAATCGCGCCGACGCGCTGGTCGAATGGTGCCGCGGTTTTCTTGGCGGGCTGGGCTTGGCCGGCGTGTCGCGGCAGCATGGGCTTTCGGCCGACGGCGCCGAGATCCTCAAGGATTTCGGTATCATCGCCGGCACCCGGTTTGAATATGCCGATGGCGAGGAAGACGAAACCGCGTTGACCGAGGTAATCGAATTCATCCGCGTCGGCGTCTTGCTGCTGCACGCGGAGCTCGTTTCGACGCCGCAGGCGGGAGCGACTTTGCACTGATGTGTTCCGCGGGCACCGATTTTTTATTTTCCCGATCTGACGAAATTCATCTGAAGAAATTCAAAGGACTGCGCCGCGCATGATCGATCGCAAAGAATTTGCCCGCCGTCGCAAACAACTGATGCGCATCATCGGCGACGACGCGATCTGCATCGTGCCGGCTGCGCCCGAGCGCCTGCGCAATAACGACAGCCACTATCCGTACCGGCAGGACAGCGATTTCCATTACCTGACCGGTTTCCCGGAACCCGAAGCGGTGCTGGCGCTGATTCCCGGGCGCGCGCACGGCGAAGTTATCCTGTTTTGCCGCGAGCGCGATCCGGAACGCGAAGCTTGGGATGGCGCACGCGCAGGGCAGGAAGGCGCCGTGAGCGATTACGGCATGGATGATGCGTTCCCGATTGGCGACATCGATGAGATTCTGCCGGGCATGATCGAAGGCCGTTCGCGCGTGTACTACCACTTCGGCCGCACCGCCGAGTTCGATATCGAATTGATCGGCTGGGTCAATCATGTGCGCGGCCAGGTCCGGCGCGGCGCGCGTGCGCCGCACGAGTTCGTCGCGCTCGGTCACATCCTGCACGATCTGCGTCTGTTCAAGACGCGCGATGAACTGCGGATGATGCGCCGCGCCGCGAAAATCGCCGGCGAGGCGCATGTGCGCGCGATGCGCAGCGTGCGCCCGGGCATGAACGAGAATGAAGTCGAAGGCGAGTTGCTGCACACGTTCCGCCGCCACGGCGCGGTGGCCTCATATGAGCCGATCGTCGGCGGTGGCGCGAACGGCTGCGTGCTGCACTATCGCGCCAACAACTCTGTACTGAAGGACGGCGACCTGCTGCTGATCGACGCTGGCGCCGAATATCAGTGTTACGCCTCCGACATCACGCGCACGTTCCCGGTCAACGGCAAATTTTCCGTCGAGCAGCGTGCGTTGTACGACCTGGTGCTGGCCGCGCAACGCGCGGCGATCGCGCAGATTCGCCCGGGCCGTCCGTTCGGCGGGTATCACGATGCCGCGGTGCGCGTCATCACCGCGGGCCTGATCAAGCTCGGCCTGCTCAAGGGCGGCGTCGACAAGAATATCCGCGAACACAGCTATCGCCGTTTCTACATGCACAAGACCGGGCACTGGCTGGGTCTGGACGTGCACGACGTCGGCGACTATCGCGTCGACGGCGAAGATCGCGAGCTGGAACCGGGCATGGTCGTCACGGTGGAACCCGGCATCTACATCGCGCCAGATGCAAAAGGTGTCGCCGCGAGATGGCGCGGCATCGGCATCCGCATCGAGGATGACGTCGTCGTCACGCGCACAGAACCGGAAGTCATTACCGCCGGCGTGCCGAGCGATGCGGATGAGATCGAGGCGTTGATGGCTGCCGCAAGAAAGTAAGGTCTGGAAGAAGTCGTCATGCGCAGGATGTGCCTTTTGTTAGTGTTTTTTTCTATCGCAAGCACGTCCGTGTTTGCCGCCACCGTGCCCGTGCACTTCGGCCTGTTCGGCAATATCCACACCGCGACGCCGGCCGGCGAAGTCAAGCGCACCGTCGTGCTGATTTCCGATCGCAACGGCTGGGATGCGCGCAGCGAATCGCTGGCGACCGCGCTGAGCCACGAAGGTGCGCTGGTGTTTGGCGTGGATCTACCGGCGTATCTTAAGCAAATGGAATCGATCAAGGACAAGTGTTCGTTTCCGGCAGCGCATTTCGAGGAAATGAGCGACTGGATGCAGCGCAACCAGAAGGTTGCAAAGTTTACTTATCCACTTTTGATCGGCGATGGCGCGGGCGCCGCGCTGGCGTATGCGGTCGATGCGCAGGCGCCCAAGGGCACGTTCGCCGGATTGATTACGCTGGGCTACGATTTCGGAGTGCGTTTGCTCAAGCCGATCTGCGCGGGCGACGCCGGCAAGACGTCGACAGCCGATGCGAGTGGCCAGTTTCGCATCGTGCCGGTCAACAAATTGCCGAATCCTTGGCTGCCGTTGCCGTTCGCTCCTGGCGCGGTACACAACGGCGCACTGGCTAAATTGGATGCCATGCTGAAATTGTCGCAGCACGCACCGGCTCCAGCTGGTGCCGATCTCGCCGCCCAACTGGCGCGCTTCACCGAGCCAGTCGTGAGCGCGCCGGGTCTGCCCGAAGACGTGGCCGACCTGCCCCTGGTCGAAGTTGCCGCGCGGGGCGCGTTCGCAAACCGCTATGCCGTCATCCTCACCGGCGACGGCGGCTGGGCCGGGCTTGATGTTGCCGTTGCCGATCAATTGTCCAAACGCGGCATCGCCGTGGTCGGCCTGAACACGCTGAAGTTTTTCTGGCAGACGCGCAAGCCCGAGGAAGCGGCCGATGCGCTGACCCGCATCATCGGCCACTACGGCGCCGAACATCCACAGGCCGACTTCGTCGTGATCGGCTATTCCTTCGGCGCAGCACTGGCACCGGTCGTGATCAATCGTCTGCCCGACGCCGCGCGTGCGCGCATCGCCGCGCAAGTGCTGATCTCGCCCGATCCGGAAGCCGTGTTCGAGGTCAAGATGGGCGATTGGTTCGGCTCAGCGCATCACGAAGGCGTGATTCCAATCTCGCCCGAGATCGCCAGGACCAAAGTGCCGGTGATCTGTGTGCACGGCGATGAAGAAGGTGCCGACAGTTTCTGCCAGACCCTCGTCGGCAAACCGAATGTGCGCCAGCTCGTGTTGTCTGGCGGGCATCATTACAACGGCGATTACGACAAGCTGGGGGCGAGTATCGTGGCGAGTTTGCCGCAGAAGAAGTAGCGTGCGCTACGCGCACGAATGAATGAAATCGTGCGCGCAGCGCACGCTACGGACTGGTGACGACGAGGATTCACGATCTGAGATATCGGATGGTTTATCGCCGTGATCAACTGCCGCCAATCAAAAACCGCCTGTACCCGCCCGACACCAACGCCGCGATATCGATCAGCAGGCCCGGCACCCAGGTGCCGCGCGGGTAGGCCAGGTACGAGCCGACCCAATCGGGTTTGAATTTGTCCTTGTACTTGCGCACGCCCTGATAGTTGTACAAGCGGTTGCCGTACTGGAACGCGAGCGCGGCGAGACGTTCGTTGACGCGTGCGTAGGGATTGTCGCCGACGCGCGACAGCGGCGCCATGCCGAGGCTGAAGATCGCGTAGCCCTGTTCCTGCGCCCACAGCATGACCTTGGCGAACAGGAAATCCATCGTGCTGCGCGGGGCGTCGGCGACGTGGCGCATCAGGTCCACGCTGGCGTGACCACCAGGTCCGTACGGCGGCAGCACGTTCGCGAACGCGATCAGCTCGCCATCGCGGTGCACCAGGCCGAGCGGGCTCCAGGCGAAATACGCCGGATCGAAGCGGCCGAGCGAAAAGCCCTTCTCGTTGCCTTCCTTGTCTGCCAGCCAGGCATCGGATACGCGCTCCAGCTCGCTGACGAGCGCAGTATCGAACGGCGGGTATACAAGGGTAAAAGTCAACTTTTCCTTTTGTGCACGATTGCACGCCTGGCGCAGGTCTTCCCAGCGCTTGCCGGCAAGCGAGAATTCCTCGAGCCTGACCAAGGCCAGCTCGCCGAGCTTGAACAGGTCGAAGCCGTGGTCGTGATAGCGCGACAGATCCGGTTCCAGCACTTCGTAGAACACCGGCATGCGGTCTTGGGCGTCGGCGAAATGGCGGAAGTCGAGAATTGCGCGATCGATGCCGGCGTCGGTGCCGCAGGGTGAACCGAGCGCGACGAGGCGATCGCGGATCGCGCCATAGGCGATCACGGCCTGATGATCGGCCGCCCAGAACAGATGCTTGTCGGCCATGAAAGTCAGATGCGCGAATTCGCCGCCGCCGTGTTCCCGGTACAGCGCGCGCGCGCGTTCGAGTTCATTGTGATCCGGCAGCACCAGCTGTGGACGCTTGACCGCAAACACCTGCCAGATCGTGTAGATCACCAGGCCAAGCAAGGCGGCAGCGAGGCCGCGGCCTATGCGCGAAGTGTGCTCGCCGAAGCCGACGTAGAACAGATCGAACGAGTCATCGCCCAGCACCTGGGCGACTCCAATCGCGAAGAATACAAGTACACAAAGCAACAATCCGGCGTACCAGCCGAGTGTGGTCGCCGAGGTCAGGGTCATCGCGCGCCGCGTGAACGCGCGCTTGCGCGTACGCAACAGCGCGGCGACCGCGAGCAGAAACAGCGCTTCGCCGAAATGCAGACCTTTGGTGATCGCCAGTCCCGCGCTGAGCAGCAGCAGCCATTGTGAGACCCGATATGCCAGACGCAAGCGGCCGTCGATACCGCGCGCGAGCCCGAGCAACAAGACGCCGGAAACGATGCTGAACCAGTTCGAGCTTTCCACGGCCAGGATCGGCAGGTTCGCGCGCACGACTTCGATGTGCTCGATGACCGACGGTATGGCTGCCGAGGCCAATTGCATCGCTCCGGCGCCGAAGGTCAGCACGGCGAGCAGACGTGTGCCCAGATCCGCGAGCAAGGTGACCGGCAGGCCGAGGACGCCGAACAGTGGATGGCCGGCGAGACGTTGGCGCAGACGATTGAGCAGCGGCATGCGCTGGGTCAGCATTTCCGAGCCTAGATACAGACTGCCAAGCAGTGGCAGCAGGTAATAGGCGATACGGAACAGCACCAGACCCGACACGATAGGCGCGTGATCGTAGCCGGCTTCGGTCAAGGCCAGCAGCATCAAGCCGTCGAACACGCCCAGTCCACCCGGCACCAGGCTGACCAGGCCAAGCGTGGTCGCACCGGCAAAAGCACCAAGCATCAGTCCGGGTTTCACATGGGCGCCGGACAGATATAGACAGGCGTACAGGGTCGCGGCGGTCAGCAGCCAGTCGAGAAACGAGATCAGGGTCAGTTGCAGCTTCAGTGGCAGCGGCGGCATGCCCATTTCCGCCGGGAGCCAACGCATCAGTGCCCGCCGCGTGGTCAGGAAAAAGTATAAAGGTAGATAAAGTGCGGCCGCGACGAGGATGCCGAACGCCGCTATCCGTTGTGCCGTACCGCTGGTCATCGGCAGCGAGCTGGTGACCAGGGTCAGCACGACCAGCAGGCTCAGGCCCAGCGGTAGCGACAGTGCCTGCATGCCGATCAGTGCTGCCGCGCGCGGCAATTCAACGCGCTGCGAGGTGAGGCCCATCAGGCGGATGCCGGCGCCGACTGCGCCGGACAAGTTCAGGGTATTGGCCAGGCTGTTGGCGACGAAGGCCAGGCGCAAGTAGTCGCGTGTGCGCAGGCCCAGTTTGAGCCAGTGCCCGATCAGGATGTCCACGCAGCCGGTGAAGACGACGCTAAGGGTGGCTAGCGCGGCGACGCCCAGTGCCGGCAAAGTTGGCACATCCAGCAGGGTGCGTTGCACTTCGGGCAGATTGAACTCGTCGACGCCGCGCCAGAGTAGCCAGGCGGTCAATGCCAGGAAGGCGCTCGGCACGATCCAGCGCAGACGCGCAAAAAAATGGCGTCCGGTGTGCGTTGTGCTGGAATCGCTCATGGTTGTGCCGAGTCTGGCGCCGATGGACTACCGGTCGGATGCGGCAACGTGTCGCGGAGCGCCGTCGAGCCGATCCAGCAGATCGAGCAGGCCCTGACGATATTGCGGCATCCAGTTTCTCGGCACCGAGTAGCCGTGTCCGACCTTCGGCAGCATGACGACTTGGCCGCCTTTGACCTGCTCGACAAACTCTCTGGTTGCCGGTGGGTTGCAGACCTGGTCGATCTCGCCCTGCAGCACGATCCAGGGTGCGCCGACCTTGGGCACCGTGTTGAAGATCGGCGTGTACGGCGCCTTGGACATCTTCGTGGCCGTCAGCTTGCCGGCGCCTTCGCACCAGGGTTTGTGGATGATCAGATCCGGGCAGAAACCCAGCGTCATCGCGCCGCCGAAACGGGTATCGCCCGCCTGCGCCAGCGCGGCGTACGCAATCGTCGCGCCAGAGGAATAACCGATCAGGACGGGCCGAAAAGTCGATGGCAGTTTCATCCGGGTTTTCACCGTCTCGCCGAGTTGATCGAGCAGCCCTGAGGCATCGCTGCATTTGCCATCGCCGGTTTCCAGATCCTTGAGGAAGGCCGGTGTGCTGAAACCTGCCACCCAATAGCCCAGCTCCGCCGCCGTGCGCGCCATATCCCATACGCCCAAGTTCCAGCCGCCATCGCCGGAAGCAAACAGCGCCAGACCGCGCGCCTGTCCTTGCGGCGCATAGATCGTCACTTCGCCGAGTCCGTCCACATCGAAAATGCGCGCGGCTGCTGGATCATGCGCCGGTGGCTTGGGTTTTGCCTTTGCCACGGGTGCCGGTGCTGCTTTGGCGCGAATGGATTTGGCTACGTGTGGATTTTGTTTCATTTTCGAAGGCGCGGCTGCCGCCGTCGATGGCACCGGCGTCGACGATGTCGTGTGCTCGGCAGCGGCCGAATGGGTCGAAGTGGCGACGGTGGCGGCCAGCAACAGCGCGGCTGGCGCGATCAAGCGCGAAAACATTTCAATCTCCTGGGGCCGTGCTGCACACGATTGCCGGATGAAAACCCGGAACCGGCAGGGTGATATTCCAGCGTGAATTATCGCACGCGTATGGGCGCGCGTCCGTTGCCGGCGACAAGATCCGTGAATTGCGCGCGTTCAATGTGCCGGATTGTGCTCGTCGACGTTGCGTTTGGCCTGCTCATCGGCGTTCAGCTCGAACCACATCGCGTTGAGGATGGCGAACGCGCAAGCCAGGCCAAGGCCCAGGATCCAGCTGAAGTACCACATGTTTCGTCTCCTTCAATACATGCCGTGCGAGCGGCGCACATGTTCCAGACTCACGCGTCCGCGCAACACGCGGTACACCCACGCCGTATAGGCCAGCACGATCGGCAGCAGGGCCACGGTGCTGAGCAGCATCAGGCCAAGCGTGCTCTTGCTGCTGGAAGCATCCCAGACGGTCAGGCTGCTGTTTGGGTCCAGGCTTGACGGCAGCAGGAAGGGGAACAGGGCGAAGCCTGCCGAAAGTATGGTCGCGGCGATGGTCAGCGCACTGGCGGCAAACGCCGTCCGGTGTCGTGGCGACAAGCTCAGCGCGGCCATCGCTGCAGCGGACACCACAGCCAACGCCGGCGCCAGCCAGAAAATGAAATGACGCCCGGGGAAACCGGCGAACCAGTTACCCTGCACAAGGACATGCTTGAGCAAGGGATTCGACGGCACATCGCCCGCAACGACCGAAACGATGGCGTAACCAGGTTGGCCAAATGCAAGCCAGGCGCCCGCTGCAAGGTACAGCAGCACGAAGACAATGACCGCGATGCGCGCAACGCGCGATGCACGCGCGGCAAGCGCGATATCGGCCTTCATCGCCGCGTAGGCCGCACCGTGCATCAGGATCATCG
>JANXVS010000500.1 GCA_025351555.1 Pseudomonadota bacterium
GGCGCATCCGCGCGTTGCCCGGCTGGCGCGCGCCCTACGATCTGATGCAGGCACGTCACCCCATTCTTACCGGAACCAGAACATGACAATTTTCCGTGTCTCGATCCTCGCTGCGATGTTGGCGCTGTCCGCCTGCGGCTTCCATGTACGCGGCGAAGTGCAGTTGGCGCCGGGCATGCAGCGTGTGCATGTGCAAATCACGGATCCGTACAGTCCGCTCAGCCGCGATCTGGAAGCCGCGCTCGCGCGTTCCGGTGCAAAAGTGGAAAATGCGGCGGGTGAGGGCATCGCCGAGATCGCGATTCCGGCCGTCTCGCTGGCGCCCGTCGTGCGCTCGGTGGGCGCGAACGCGTTCGTCAACGAATTCTCGATGGTCTATCACGTCGAGATGCAGATCACGGACGCCAACGGCAAGACGCTCCTGCCAAGAAGTGTGATCGAGCACTCGCGCCAATTCACCTTTGATCAAACCCAGGCGATCGGCACCAGTGCCGAGCAGGACGAGATCAAGAAGGAGATGGAGCGCGACATGGTGCAGGCTCTGCTGCGCAAAATTGAGGCAGTCGAGCGTAAGTTCGATAAGTAGACACTCGCGCCAAAATGCCAACCACACTCAGCGCTCTGCGCAAACATCTGACTGCTGGCGAACTCAAGCCGGTGTACCTGCTTGCCGGCGAGGAGCATCTGTTGTTGCTCGAAGCGGCCGACGCGCTTCGCGCGCGCGCGCGCGAACTGGGCTTCAGCGAACGCGAGGTGCTCGATGCAGACAGCCATTTCGACTGGAATGCGCTGGCCCAGGCTGGGGCGTCGATGTCGCTGTTTGCGACGCGCAAGCTGATCGATCTGCGCCTGCCCACAGGCAAGCCGGGCAAGGAAGGCGCAGCGGCCTTGATCGAATACTGCGATCGTGCAGCACCGGACAATGTGCTTTTGATCACTTGTACACAATGGGGCAAAGAGCACGGAGGCGCCTGGGCTGCGGCGGTGGAGAAGATCGGGATGTTTGTCCCGCTTCGCACGATGACGCGCGAGGAGCTGCCCGACTGGATCGCGCAGCGCATGGCCAGCCGCGGACTGAAGCCAGATCGCGCCGCGATCGATGCGCTGGCAGAGCGCGTCGAGGGCAATTCGCTTGCCGCCGCACAGGAAATCGACAAGCTCGTGCTGCTGCATGGCGGCGCGCCGCTCGATGCGCAAACGCTGGAGGATCTCGTCGCCGACAGCGCGCGCTACGATGTATTCAAGCTGATTGACGCCGCGTTGTCGGGCGATATCGCGCGCAGCATGCGCATCCTTGGGGGCCTGCGCGCCGAGGGCGAGCAGGTGCCTGGCCTGATGGGCCTGATCCTGCATCAGTTGCAGGCGCTGGCCCGGCTGGCTGCCGCCGGCGGCAATCTGTCCGCGGCATTTCGCGCCGAGCGCATCTGGCCGGCACGCGAAGGTCTGTATCGCAAGGCGTTGGCACGTGCCGATCGCATGCACTGGGAAGCCTGCCTGATCCAGGCCGCGCGCGTTGACCGCATCAGCAAGGGCCGCGGCTTCGGCGACGCCTGGCGCGAGCTTGAACGCCTGCTCGCGGCAGTGGCGATGCCGCGCGCGGGGTTGCTGGCAAAGGTCAGCTAGTATACTTTTCCCTTCTCCCATCGGGAGAAGGTGGCGCGAAGCGCCGGATGAGGGAAAATTTTCCGACACAATGGATAGGCTTCCGCAACCTTCCCCTCTCCCCAACCCATTGCTAGGCTCGGCTTTGCCTCGCCAAGCAACCCCGGCCCTCGCGCACAGCGCTCGGGCGTTCGACGACGCGCGAATCAGTGATTCGCAAACGTGTCGTCTCACCCCACAAGCGGGCGAGGGGGCGAAACCCATCGCCATTCTCGGCGGCACGTTCGATCCGGTGCATCTGGGCCATCTGCGCGTCGCCTGGGAAGCGGCTGAGGCGCTGGATGCGCAGGTGCGTCTGATGCCGGCGAACACACCGCCGCACCGGCCGGCGCCGATTGCAGATGCGCAGCAGCGCGTACGCATGCTGGAAGCGGCACTGGCAGGCCAGGATTGGCTCGTGCTCGATACGCGCGAGCTGCGACGCGACGGGCCTTCCTATACGGTGGATACGCTGTGCGAATTGCGAGCGGAATCGTCCGCTTCGCAGCCGTTGATTCTGTTACTGGGCACGGACGCGTTCACCGGCCTTGCGACATGGCACCAGTGGCGCAGCTTGTTCGATCTGGCGCACATCGTGGTGTTGACGCGGCCCGGGCACGCGGCGCCGTTGCCGGCGGAACTGGCATCGGAGATTGCAGCAAGGCAGGCATCGACGGCAAAGGAATTGCGACAATCTGCCGCCGGAAAAGTGCTGAATCTGCCGGTGACGCCGCTGGAAATCTCCGCCAGCGCCGTGCGCGCCTTGCTCGCGGCCGGACGCGAGCCGCGCTGGTTGCTGCCGGATGCGTTGTTGGCGAATGAGAAACTGCTGGCGCCGTATCGCGGCTAGCAACGCGTTACTTCTGACGCTTTTTCGCGTTGTCGCGATGGGGCTTTTCGAACGCACGCGTCTTTGACGAAGGCGGCTTCGGCGAAAACGGCTTGCGCGGCTTCTCGAGCTCGCGTTTTTTGAAGTCGCGCTTTTCAAAATCAGGTTTTTGGAAATCAGGTTTGTCGCTGCCACGCGTGATGCGCAGCTGCTGGCCCGACACCCAGACTTTTTTCAGGTGGCCGAATATTTCCGATGGCATGCCTTCGGGCAGATCAATCAGGCTGTGATCGTCGCGGATATCGATACGGCCGATGTGCTTGCTGTCGATGCCGGCTTCGTTGGCGATTGCGCCGACGATATTGCCGGGCTGCACGCCATGCGTCTTGCCCACTTCGATGCGATAGGTCTCGAATCCTTTTTCGGCTATGCGTGGACGCTCGTCGCGGCGTGGCGGACGTGGGCGATCCTCGTGCGATGGCGCGTGCGGGGTGCTTGCCTCGATGCGCTCGCCGCCAGGTCGTTCGTCACGCGGAGGCAGGCTTGGAGTCGACGGCCGCTCACCGCGAGAGGAACGCTCAAACGGCTGTGCTTCCCGTGGCTTTCCGACTGTACTCGTGTGACGCCCGTACGCGCTGTCCGGCGTTCGTTCGGGCCGCGCGTGGGCTTTAAGCAGCAACGGTTCCTTGCCTTGCACCAAGCGCGCGAGCGCGTCCGCGATCTCCACGGCGGGTACATTGCGCTCCTGTTCGTACTGCTCGATCAACTGGCGGAACGGACCGAGGTCGCCGGTCGCCAGCGTGTCGGCGATGCGCTGCTTGAACTTGGTGATGCGTTGGTCGTTGACGGCTTCGACACTCGGCAACTGCATTTCGGAAATCGGTTGACGCGTCGCACGTTCGATTGCCTGCAACATGCGCTTTTCGCGCGGCGCCACGAACAGGATCGCCTCGCCGCTGCGGCCTGCGCGGCCGGTGCGGCCGATGCGATGCACGTAGGCTTCGGTGTCGGTCGGGATATCGAAGTTCAGCACATGGCTGATGCGCTCGACGTCGAGTCCGCGCGCGGCCACGTCGGTGGCGACGAGGATGTCGAGCTGGCCGTCTTTCAATTGCTGGATCGTGCGTTCGCGTTGCGCCTGCACCATGTCGCCGTTGATCGCCGACGCGGCAAATCCGCGCGCCTGCAGTTTCTGTGCGATTTCCTCGGTGGCCTGCTTGGTGCGCATGAATACGAGCATCGCCTCGAAGGGCTCGGCTTCGAGGATGCGCGTCAACGCGTCGAGTTTTTGCATGCCACTGACATACCAGTAACGCTGGCGGATGTTCGTCGCGGTCGTGGTCTTGCTCTTGATCGCGATCTCAACCGGGTCGCGCAGGTAGGTTTGCGCGATTCGCCGGATCGGCGCCGGCATCGTGGCTGAGAACAAGGCGACCTGGCGTTTTGACGGCGTCTTCTTCAGCACCGCTTCGACGTCGTCGATGAAGCCCATGCGCAGCATTTCGTCGGCTTCGTCCAGCACCAGGGTCGTCAGTTGCGAGAGGTCGAGCGAGCCGCGCTCCAGATGATCGATCACGCGCCCCGGCGTGCCGACAACCACATGCACGCCGCGCTTGAGGCCGCTGAGTTGCGGGCCGTAACTTTGGCCGCCATAAATCGGCAGCACATGAAAACCGGGCAGTTTCCCGGCGTAGCGCTGAAATGCCTCGGCGACCTGGATCGCCAGTTCGCGCGTCGGTGCGAGCACGAGCGCCTGCGGTTTGGTCTTGGACAAGTCCAGCCGCGACAGGATCGGCAACGCGAACGCGGCGGTCTTGCCAGTGCCGGTCTGCGCCTGGCCGAGCACGTCGCGGTTGGCGAGCAGCGGCGGGATCGTCGCGGCCTGGATAGGCGATGGCGTCTCGTAGCCGACTTCGGTCAAAGTCGCCAGCAAGGCCTCGGCGAGGCCGAGTTTGCTGAAGGGGATGGATTCGGGGGTGCTGTCGGTAGTGGCCATGGGGCTGATGGCGGCCTTGCCGCAACGTAGTGAGGCCGCCTAGTCTAACGCTTCGCGAGGCGCTTCATCGGACCGGTGTCGACTCCACCCGCACTGACACTGGTACGTAGTGAAAATCGGCTTATACTGATTCTGCCCGCGCTGGGTCGCCCGCGCGAAGCCAAATCCACAACGAGGATTCCGCCCACTTGGCTACCGCAGCGAAAACCAGCGCAAAACCCAAATCCCGCTCAAAACCAACATTGGCCAAATCAACATCAGCCAAACCAAAGTCGGCCAAACCAAGGTCGACCAAACCAGCATCGACCAAGTCGTCTTCGATAAAATCTGCGAAGACCAAGCCGGTGAAGTTCGCTCCGGCAAAGCCCGGTTCGGCAAAGACCGCGCCGACCAAGGCCGCAGCAGGCAAGCCTGACGCGACCGATTATCTGCTCAAGCAGGTACTGCTTGCACTCGACGATCTCAAGGCCAAGGACGTCCACGAAATCGACGTGCGCGGCAAGACCAGCATCGCCGATATCCTGGTCATCGCCAGCGGCACCTCCACGCGTCACGTCAAGTCGCTGGCCGACGAAGTCGTCAGGTTCGCCAAGAAGGCGGGCATGCTGCCGCTCGGCGTGGAAGGCCAGCGCGAAGCCGAATGGGTGCTCGTCGATCTGGGCGACATCATCGTGCACGTGATGCTGCCGCGCATCCGCGAGTTCTATGGCCTGGAACGGCTGTGGACGGTGGGCGACGACATGCCGATGGCGGCGAACGCGGAGTGAAGTCGTTCGAGTGAGTCACCGATGCGCGCGCGCCTGATTGCCGTCGGCGACCGCATGCCAGCGTGGGTCAGCGCGGGCTACGCCGAATACGCCAAGCGCCTGTCGCATGAGTTACCTTTGGAACTTGTGGAAATATCCACAAAATCGCGCGGCAATCGCGATCCCGCGCGCGCCATCGCCGACGAAGGCGTCGCGATGCTTGCGGCGATTTCCAAGGGGACGCATGTCATTGCACTTGATGGCCGCGGCAAGCCATGGAGCAGCGAAGAGCTCGCGGCACAACTGGCGCAGTGGCGCATGCAGGGCAACGATCTGGCGTTCCTGATCGGCGGACCGGACGGCTTGGCAGCAGCCGCATTGGAACGCGCGCAGCAACGCTGGTCGCTGGGTCCGCTGACCTTGCCGCATCCGCTGGTACGGGTCGTGATTGCCGAGCAGCTTTATCGTGCAGTGAGCCTGCTCGGCAATCATCCGTATCATCGTGGTTGACCTTCTCGAACGGTCACGGGTCGAAGCCGTCGATAAAGAGGGTTTCTGATAGGCACCCAAATCTATCCGGCCGCTTGTGGCATGGACATGATTGTCGAGGTCCAAAGCGTTGACTGGCAAAATTACGCCGGCGGCGAGCAGCGGCGATGTGCCGGACAAACGGAAATCGCATTGGCTAGCGCAGGATGCGGTTCCTTCATCACCGCATCCACTCCGTGCTAGCCGTAATGCTTGCGGCGATGGCAGTTCGGACGCAGCGCGTGCGCATTCTTAACCGTGTCTTCCCCTCCGTCCGTGAGGCGAATTTTGTGGTGCACTTCCAAATAGGGGGATTGGTCAGATTTTCTTGTAAACGGCACCGGTTGTTTGCACGACTCGCAGTGACCCCAGCGTGCTATCGTCCGCTGCCTTTTTGCCGGATTCAAATCCTTGTTGTATCTCGCCTCGCAATCCCCACGCCGCCGCCAGTTGCTGGATCAACTTGGTGTGCGCTTCGGCACGCTCGCGGTCAACGTGCCGGAAGTGCAAGTGCCGGGTGAGCCGCCGGAGGATTACGTCAGCCGGGTCGCGCGCGAGAAGGCCGGGGCGGGTTTGTTGCAGCTATCGGGCGTGACGGGTGCCGTGGTGCTCGGCGCGGACACCGAAGTCGTGCTCGACGACGAAGTCTTCGGCAAACCTGGCGATGCGGTGCAGGCGGCGGCGATGCTGCGGTGCCTGTCCGGTCGCACGCATCGGGTGCTGTCGACGGTCTGGTGCGTCAACGGTGGACGCGAAGAACACG
The DNA here is from genome assembly GCA_025351555.1 of Pseudomonadota bacterium. Taxonomy (GTDB): domain Bacteria; phylum Pseudomonadota; class Gammaproteobacteria; order Xanthomonadales; family Rhodanobacteraceae; genus Rudaea. The sequence goes on from JANXVS010000500.1 coordinate 6,504, forward strand.
CGCTGAGCGTGTCCGAGGTGAGTTTCGCGGAATTGTTCGCTGCCGACATCGCCGCTTATGTCGCCACCGGAGAATCGCTGGACAAGGCCGGCGGCTACGCCATTCAGGGCCGCGCCGCCGCGTTCATCGAGCGTTTGTCCGGCAGCTATTCGGGAGTAATGGGGTTGCCGCTGTACGAGACGGCGATGCTGTTGCGGAATTTCGGTATCGCGGGCGCGCAATCCACCGTGGTATGATAATTCATCATACTGACTGAGCGTGTGGCGAAGAGGAGCTTATGAGCAGCGTCAAAGTAGCCATCACGATCGATCAGGAAAATCTGATCCGCGTGGACAACTTGGTGTCGAAAGGTGTGTTTCCCAGCCGCAGCCGTGCCATCGCCGAAGCGGTCGCCGAGAAGTTGGCGCGCATGGAACGCAGCCGCCTCGCGGCGGAATGCGCGAAGCTCGATCCGGCATCCGAGCAGGCGCTTGCCGAGGAAGGCATGGGCCTGGAGCTTGGCACGTGGCCAGAATACTGAGGGGCGAGATTCGCTGGGCTGAGTTCAATCCCGTGCGCGGCCGCGAACAGTCCGGGCTGCGGCCGGTGCTGGTGTTGAGTCACGACGTGTTCAACGAACGTTCCGGCACCGTCATTGCGGTGGCCTTGACGAGCCAGTCGCAGCGCGCCGGGTTTCCGCTGACGTATGAACTGGCGTTGGCGAAATTGCCGAAACGCTCGTGGGTGAAAATCAGCCAGATCCGCACCCTGTCGGTTGAGCACATCGGCGCGCGCCTGGGGCGCGCGTCACCGGAAGAATTGGCGCAGATTGTCGAAGGCCTTAATGAAATCATCGGAAATTGAGCAATGAACGACGACGGTTTTTCCCGTGACTGAAGAAATCCTGATCAATGTGACTCCGCGCGAAACCCGCGTCGCCGTGGTCGAAAACGGCATGCTGCAGGAGGTGCACATCGAGCGCGCACTGCGCCGCGGTTATGTCGGCAATGTCTACAAGGGCCGGGTCAGCCGAGTGATGCCGGGGATGCAGGCGGCGTTCGTCGAGGTGGGTCTGGAGCGCGCGGCTTTTCTGCATGCGTCGGACATCCTGCGTGCGATTCCTGCGCTGGCCAGCGAGGGCGTCGAGAGTGGCGCGCCGCCGACGCAGCCGATCAACGAACTGGTGCACGAGGGTCAAGAGATCATCGTTCAGGTGATCAAGGACCCGATCGGCAGCAAGGGCGCGCGCCTGACGTCGCATCTGTCGCTGCCATCGCGCTATCTTGTGTTGCTGCCGTACGCGAAAGTGGTCGGTGTCTCGGTGCGCATCGAAGATGAAGCCGAGCGCACGCGCCTGAAAGAAATTCTGCAATCTCTCGCGACCGAACCTACGCTCGGTTATATCGTGCGCACCAACGCCGAAGGTCAGACCCAGGAGGCGCTGGCGGAGGACGTCGCCTATCTGGGCAGGCTGTGGCAGTCGTTGCAGGAAAACATTGCCCGCACCAAGGTGGGCGAGCGCATCT
>JANXVS010000514.1 GCA_025351555.1 Pseudomonadota bacterium
GCCGTCTCAAATCACGCGACCGCTGGCTGAGGAACGAAGCTAATCAGGAATATCTTTGATGCCGCTGGTATCACGTTGGGACATCTTGCAGCCTTGACGGGAAGAGCTCTGATATTTGGCGGAACAGTCACGGCCGACGCAAATACAATTACGGTGCCTTTCGACTGCGATGTGATTTTCATAAACGGTTTTGAGTCCGATGTGATCTTCAGAAACGGTTTCGAGTAGGCGTTACCCGCTTTCCCGAAACAGCACAGCAGGGGCCAGAGTGACTATCGTCCGAACAGACGATTTCCTCTGGCCACTTATTTTGCGCCGACGAAAATGACGTCGCAGGGGGTGGCAGTTCGCTTCAATTCCACGAGCACACCACCTTGCCGCAATTGCCCGAATCCATCAGGTCGAAACCGCGCTGGAAATCGTCGATATGGATCTGGTGAGTGAGCACTTTGCCGAGCGGAAAGCCGGAAAGTACCATTTGCGTCATTTTATACCAAGTCTCGTACATGCGCCGGCCGTAGATGCCCTGCAAGGTCAGGCCCTTGAAGATGATCCGGTCCCAGTCGATGCCGGCGCCCTTTGGCAGCAAGCCGAGCAACGCGACTTTGCCGCCGTGGTACATGCAATCGAGCATGTCGTTGAAGGCGCGCGGATTGCCGGACATCTCAAGGCCGACATCGAAGCCTTCCATATGCAGATCCTTGACCACATCCTTGAGCGATTGCTTGGACACATTCACGACGCGTGTCGCACCCATGTCTGCGGCCAGTTTCAATCGGTAATCGTTGACGTCAGTGACGACGACGTTGCGCGCGCCGACATGCTTGGCGATGCCGGCGGCAATGATGCCGATCGGGCCCGCGCCGGTAATCAGCACGTCTTCGCCGATCAGGTCGAATTCCAGCGCGCAATGCGCAGCGTTGCCATAGGGATCGAAGAACGCAGCAAGCTCCGATGGAATCTGATCCGGGATTGGCCACAGGTTCGATGAAGGCATGGCGATGTATTCGGCAAACGCACCATCGCGGTTGACGCCGATGCCGACGGTGTAGGGACACAGGTGCTGCTTGCCGGCGCGGCAGTTGCGGCAGACGCCGCAGACGATATGGCCCTCGGCGGACACACGCTGGCCGATCGTATAGCCACGCACACCCGGACCCATGTCGACGATGCGGCCGACGAATTCGTGGCCGATCACCAGCCCCGGCTTGATCACGCGCTGCGACCACTCGTCCCAGTTATAAATGTGTAAATCTGTACCGCAGATCGCGGTCTTTTCGAGCTTGACCAGCACATCGTTCGGACCGATCTCCGGCAGCGGCACCTGTTCCATCCAGATGCCCTTGGCGGCCTCGCGCTTGACCAGGGCTTTCATTGTTTGCGGCATGGGGAATCCTTCACTCGTCGACCAATGCGGTCTGCAAGGCGCAATTATAGGCTCGGCGGCGTGTATGCGTCTTACAATGGCCCGATGTCAGCCACCGACCAGCGCCCACCCGCGATCTTCCTGATGGGCCCGACGGCCTCGGGCAAGACAGCACTGGCATTGCGGCTGGCCGAGCGGTTTCCTGTCGACCTGATCAGTGTCGATTCGGCGCTGGTGTATCGCGGTCTGGATATTGGCGCGGCCAAACCCGATGCCGCGACGCTGGCGCAGTTTCCACATCGCCTGATTGATATCCGCGATCCAGCGCAGCCGTATTCGGCGGCCGAGTTCCGCACGGATGCGCTGCGCGAGATGTCGGCGACGACCGCGGCCGGACGCATTCCCCTGCTGGTCGGTGGCACTGGTTTGTATTTCCGCGCGCTGCAATACGGTTTGTCGGATTTGCCCGAGGCTGATCCTGCCTTGCGCGCGCGACTTGCAGATGAGGCGCGCGTACTTGGCTGGGCTGCGCTGCACGCGCGCCTGGGTGAACTGGATCCTGCCGCGGCGGCGCGCATCCGCGCGGGCGATGCGCAGCGCATCCAGCGTGCACTGGAAGTGATCGCGCTCAGCGGCAAGACGCTATCGGCACAGCAGGGCGCGCCGCCGCAGCGTTTCGGTTATCGCGTCCTCAAGCTGGCGCTGATTCCGGCCGATCGCGCCGCGCTGCACGCACGTATTGCCGCGCGCATGGATGCGATGCTGGCGCAGGGGTTTCTCGCCGAAGTCCAGCGCCTGCGCGCGCGCGGCGATTTGCATGGCGACTTGCCGGCGGTGCGCGCCGTGGGTTACCGCCAGGCCTGGCAGCATCTGGACGGCGAGTTCGACGTGGCCCAACTGCGCGATCGCGCGATTTTCGCGACGCGCCAGCTGGCCAAACGCCAGTTCACCTGGCTGCGCGGCGAGCTGGATGCGCGTGCGCTCGATCCGTTGGCCAAACGGCATACTGACGTGGCGGAAGACGCAGTTGCGGCGTTGCTTGCGTAGCGACTATAAAAGGCCACAAAAAACGCGTATACTTTCAATACTTTGAATCGGAGCGTAAAGGTCATATCACGTTCTGGCCGCGCCGCTTTTTCCCGATTCGCATAACAACAAGTTATAGTCTGGAGAAGAACCATGTCCAAAGGTCAGTCGTTGCAGGATCCGTTTCTGAATGCCTTGCGCCGTGAGCACGTGCCGGTTTCGATCTATCTGGTCAACGGCATCAAGCTGCAAGGGACGGTCGAATCCTTCGATCAGTTCGTGGTGCTGTTGCGCAACACCGTCAGCCAGATGGTATACAAGCACGCTATTTCCACAATTGTACCCAGCCGCAATGTGCGCGTTACCGCCGAGAACGGCCATGCCGAGGCTGCGGCGCACGTAGAGCCGGCGGAAGGCGCGGGCGTTTAGCCGAGCACGTGGCCCTGTTCGAGCGCTCCCGCAAAGGCGAACGCGCGCTGCTGTTGCAGCCGCAATGGGTTGGCGACAACGATCCGGAGGCATTGGCTGAATTCGCGGAACTGGCGCGTTCGGCCGGCGCCAGCGTGGTCGGCACGCTCGGCGCGCGCATTGATCGACCGAATCCCAAATACTTCATTGGCAGCGGCAAGGCCGAGGAATTGAAAGAGCAGAAACTGGCACTGGATGCCGATCTGATCCTGGTCAACCACGCGCTGTCGCCGTCACAGGAACGCAATCTGGAAGCGCTGACCGAATGTCGCGTGGTCGATCGCACCGGCCTGATTCTCGACATCTTCGCTCAGCGTGCGCGTTCGCACGAAGGCAAGCTCCAGGTCGAACTGGCCCAGCTCAAGCACATGGCCACGCGCCTGGTGCGTGGCTGGACTCATCTTGAGCGCCAGCGCGGCGGGTCGATCGGCTTGCGCGGTCCCGGTGAAACCCAGCTGGAACTGGATCGGCGTCTGCTTGCCGGGCGCGTCAAGCAGTTGACTGCGCGCTTGCAGAAAGTGGATGTCCAACGCGCAACGGCGCGGCGTGCGCGCCAGCGCAACAGCCTGCCGCTGGTGTCGCTGGTTGGCTATACCAATGCCGGCAAATCCACGCTGTTCAATGCGCTGGCCGGCGCCGATGTGTATGTCGCCGATCAATTGTTTGCCACGCTCGACCCGACCCTTCGCCGCATCGGTGGCTTGAGCAGCGGTCCGCTGGTGCTGGCTGATACGGTCGGTTTCATCCGCGACCTGCCGCACGATCTGGTTGCCGCATTCAAATCGACCCTGATCGAAACCCGCGACGCCGATCTGCTGTTGCATGTCGTCGACGCATCCGATCCGGAACACGAACAACGCATTGGCGACGTGCAGAAGGTGCTCGAGGAAATCGGAGCGCAAGACGTGCCGCAGATCCTGGCGTTCAACAAACTCGATAAAATTTCTGCCACCGTCCCTGATGGCGAAGATCAAGAAGCGACCGTCCTTGGCCGCACTTCTCACAATTGCGACGGCAACATTCCGCGTGCTCGTGCACCCCGCATGGAAATGATCGACGGCGGCCGCACGTCACGTGTGTGGCTGTCTGCGGCAACCGGTGCGGGACTTGATCTTTTGCGTCAGGCGCTGGCGCAGACCCTGCAGCATGATCGCGTGCATTGCTGGCTGCATGTGCCGGATGCCGAAGGGCGCCTGCGCGCGCGCCTGTTCGCGCAGGGGATGGTCGCCAGTGAGAGGCCGGCCGAAAGCGGCTGGGAACTGGAAATCGACGCACCACGGGCCTTGCTCGAGCCATTGTTTGGCTTGCCCGAAGGCGTTGGCGCGTGGTTGAAAGAAAACCTTCTTGCTGCTATCGGCGCAGCTACCTAC
>JANXVS010000516.1 GCA_025351555.1 Pseudomonadota bacterium
AAACGCGCCCGCGCCGATGGTAGTGTGGCTTAAGCCATGCGAGAGTAGGTCACTGCCAGGGGCCTTAAATGAAAAGCCACCCACTCGGGTGGCTTTTTGTTTTGCGGGCTTGGGTGGTGATCTGCTCGAACTGGCTGGCGATCTATGTGCGCTGCCGTACGGAGCTCGCCATTCGTTTGGCGTATATCTTCACGCGTAAGGAGCGTACGAGGAACTAAGAAAGGAGTCTTATCAGCTCTTCTTGGATCGCCCTCCTGACGGCTTGGCAAGAGACGTTCCTCAGTGCGCGTGCCGGGAGATCGTGATCACGGTTCCGGGCAATTGTGATCACCGGCGCTGGCGTCGGTGATCATTTGCTGCAAGAAATGATCAGCCAATGCCTGCGTTATTCCTGAGCAATTCGCCGCAGCAGGTGTTACGCCTGATAAATCACTGCACTGGGCAAGCCCCCAACGTCGCACCGGTATCGAAGCTCACGGTTCCGCCTTGTAAGGGTATCGTCCCGGTAAACTGTGACATCGCAGGAACCGCCGAATCCACATCGTTAGCCCCCGAGGTGAACAGGTACAACGGTATCGCCAAGGCGCCGAACAATTGGTTCCGGCGTTTTTTAATCGGGTCAAAGCACCAGTATTGCGCGGTGGTTGGCAGGCTTGTGCCGCAAGTGGCGCTCGGTTGGGTCAAGGTCGCCGCGCTGATGTTCTCCAGATTTGCTTGACGGAATTGTCCGGCGCTCGCGGCCGACTCGATGGGAATGCGCAAATCTCCCCCCGGATACTGCTCGGGCGTGCCCTGCACGATCTTGCGCAGGCCCGAAGAATCCGGCGGCGGAAATACGAAGGCCAACCGCACCATACCCGGGTCGCCGGGACTGACGACTGGATCCACCATGGCGGGGAAACCTGGCGCGCCCGTGTATTGATACATGAGAGCGAGGTTGAGGGAAGACGGACCTGCGCACGCCCAGAAGCTTTCGATGCCTTCGTTATGATAGGTGATACCGTCAGACTGCCAAATGGTGCCGTTCCAAAAGTAATCGGTGTTGTTCCAGAAGGCGACAAAAGTTGGTTCGCGCACGTCGAGCGTGCCGACGGCAATGGCATCCTGTTCTTGACCGAGCACTGGATCGCCCATCGGACCCCGGTAGACGACCTGGATAAACAGATCGGTGGCGTTGACGGGAATCGGATCGGCGCTGAAATCGAAGTGCACCTCAAACGGGGTGGCGCCGCTCACGAGCTGGGCCGCCGTCGCAACGGCAGGCTTGGATACGGAGATTTCCTGATAGAGCGTGCGGACCGTCTGACCGCTGCTACACACCGGTTCGGTGATGGTGCCTGAGTACGCCTGCACGCGTTCACCGGTCAAGACGGGCGTGTAGCAGGTATTGCGGTGGTAGCGCGCGACCGCAACCAGTTGGGGGTCGGTCGGGCCAGGGTTCGCCAGCGTCGTGGATAGGTTCTGCGCCACAACCGTACCGGTTCCGCTTTCCGTGATCTGCGCCGTCGTGTTCTGAACGCTAACCCGGATCGACACAAATCCGAAGAGGGCGCAGCCGTCGGTGGTTGCGGTTCCCATGCACGGATACCCTTGCGCATTCATCGTGTGTTGGACGCCTTGATTAAGCACCGCAGCGACCTTGTTGGTTGGCGCTGTCACGGCAAGCTGGCCGCGGAAGAAGTAGTCGATCAGGCCTGCCGAATAGGAGATGGCGCGGGGGATCGTGAGATTTGCCATTGTCTGGAATTCTTCCAACCCCACCGAATAGCCGTTGTGTGGCCGCGGGATGGGGTTGCCCGGCGCGACTGCGCTGAAGGCGCTTTGCAGCAGCAGCGGCGGTTTCGTAAATTCGGCAGGCAAGGTGTCTGTGTAGGCCGGCGGTGCTGCCACGGAATCGAGAACGTTGTGCATCAAGTGCTTGCAGGTCAGATTGGTCAGGGTGTTCGCGATACTCGCCGCTGCGACGCACGGCTGCGAAATCGCGGTATAGAACGAATCGATGGTGCTCGATGGTTCCAAGAAGGTGTTGCCGGGGCTGCCCGGGAGCGTGCCTCCGGTGAAGAAGCCGCGATTTGTGTAGTCCATCAGGCCATAACGGTTGTCGGGCGGGACGGTCGGGCCATCGGTTTTGAGGCGGGTGGTGAAAAAGCGCAGGGGCGTTGAAAACATGACTGCTGGATAGCGGCTGGTCACAATTACCGGCAACGGCGCTTGTTGCGGTGGAGAAAAGAATTCGTTCACGTAGGCGTTGACTTTGGCGACACCTGCACCCACCACGCGCGCGTTCGTATAGCCTTCATATGCTTGGCGCTCGCCACTCGTAAACGGACTGTGCGGATCGTTGCGCACATGTTGCGGTTGCGCCCCGTCCTGCAGCAGGTGAATCACGTCACCGATCGAGCGGAATGCAGTGGCCCAACGATACAGGCGCTCTTGCGCATCATTGGCCCGCGCCAATGACGTGTAGGGTGGCGTGCCGAGTCCCCGTTCGCCGGTCAAGGCGAGCCACTCGTTCGCGCGCGCGTCTTCGTAGGTGAAATGATTGCGCCGGTTGGTATCGATAACCTGTGGCGCGGCGAAACTGTCTCGACGCCGAGCGCCCAATCGACGGACTTTGCACAAACGTGGTTGTAACCCAGTGCACAGCCATTGTTCAGCGGAGCATTATTAATAGGATCGTAGAAGTGGTTCGTGACCCGAATGATTCCGCCATACGGGTCAACGTCTGGCAACGGGCATTTCTCCGGCGCGAAGAAAAACCCCAATGGGCTGATGTCGTCCTCGCGCAGGTCGCCGCGAATCAGCCAGTTCTGGATGGGGAAATTCGCAACGGTGTTCCCACTCAGCATGGGATCGCCGATCACATACCAACTGGGACTAAAGTCTGCCAGATGCTGCATCTGGCAGCGTTCGTATTCGGTCGGCGGACGCGAAAATGAGCTGGGATTCAACGCTGTTGTGTTGTCGTAATACGACAGCGGTCCGGGCGCAGACCCGGTTGCTTGCCAATAGGTGTTGAACGGTAACGGCTTGTCCAGTCGATCCAGTCCCAACCGGGCCGCGAGCGACCCCGCACCCGTTTGGGAGAGCGCGGAATACCCATAGCCCTTGTAGGCGATCAGTGCATGCGTTTCCGCATCGTAGGCGCGGGTGCCATTTGGACAAAGGAACGAAAGCAGTCCAAAAATAACGAGAGTCCACTTGCTCAGCACACTCATTCCTTTTCTCCTTGCCCGGTCAGCGCACGACACAGAACGCCAGCGGGAATTTCTTTGTCGTCCCAAACGAAGGGATTACCCAATATCGCAATAAGTCGATCCACGAAAGGCGGGTCATTGACAATACTCGTGAACAAATTTCGTACGACGGGAACAATGGGAGTGTCCGCCGGTAGCTGGCAGGGTAACGGCCGAACGATACCGTTTATTTGCTGGGCCATCTCCTCAAACTGCGGTGCATCGATCTCGTGCGCCGTGCGATCGTGGCACCGAGCAGCCGACAGGATTTTGCTGTCGTACACCCACGCGTCCGCGGGCGAGAGATCCACTTTCTCCATGACGATCGGCTTCACCTCGATCTTGCCCCCCGCGATGGACACGTCCGGCACCCGGTTCCACGCAAACACATCGATGGCCACCAGACTTGCGCTCAATTTTTCTCGATCGCCCACACGGACGTAGCCTGGCTTGAATGTGATCAGCAACCAATCAGCATCGTGTTTGACACTCAACGGGCCGCTAGGCGTCAAACCGCCATGCGTGCCGCGATCGGAGATGTCCAGTTCACCGGACACGTCTGGGATGGTGTAGTTTCCGTCGGCGTCGGTCGTTGCGATCTTCTGCAAGTCGCACCAGGTTCCACCGGAGTAATAACCCGACAAACCGGTCGATGATGTTCGCCAGTTCGCGATCACCTTGACGTCCGGAACTCCCGCACCGGTGTAGGCATCCACAATGCGGCCATGCTTTTCTGCGCGCAGTTCGCTATTGCTGATGTGGCGCGGGCCCGTCTGTGCCGCCAGCAAAACCTGCGGGATCGCAAAGAAGGCCGACAGCGTCAGCAGCCGTGTCGCAAACAACAGCACTCCGCATAGGGGCAGTGGCGCCGGATTCATGATGGTCTAGGGCCAATGGCACTTACTTAAGCCTCAGCGAGGTTAGCTGATGGCAGTAAAGGGTTGAAGAAAAAGAAGAAGGCTGGCCGGGATTGGTAGGATGTCTGTTACCAAGCATCCACCCCAGCAACCCCGAGGC
>JANXVS010000517.1 GCA_025351555.1 Pseudomonadota bacterium
AAACGCGCCCGCGCCGATGGTAGTGTGGCTTAAGCCATGCGAGAGTAGGTCACTGCCAGGGGCCTTAAATGAAAAGCCACCCACTCGGGTGGCTTTTTGTTTTGCGGGCTTGGGTGGTGATCTGCTCGAACTGGCTGGCGAGAGTAGGGCGCCGCGCCGCACTAACCGGCCGCGCCTGCTTGTCTATATACTCGGCACCGCATCCTCAACCATTTTTCACGCTCGATGCCGACATTGTTTTCCTCGCGCCTGCAAGCTGTGTTGCCGGGAGCGCTTTATTTTGTTCCCGCGCTGATCGCATTTATCGGCGCCGCATTCGTCGAGCATCCATTTCCTCTAATATTTTTGTTGGCGGCCGATGCGCTGACGATGGTCGCTGTCTGTCGAGCGCTGGGATTCCATCGAAAAACAGGTTTTCTTCACGTCGTTTTGCGAATTGGTTCGGCGTATTTTGTCTTGCTGGTCATATATACGGCGCTGGTCGCCATTTTGGTCGGTTATCCCTTGTTGGTGCTTTTGCGCGACGGATCGTTGGCCGCGACGCTTGCGGTGTCCGGCGCTGTCGTAATCGCCCTGATTGCGTTGTGGCGATGGTGGCCAGCATTCGGTTTGCCATTCATCTGGAAAAAGGCCGGTGGCGACGAAGGTCGACGTCCGCGCACGCCCGGTGTGATCGGGCGCTGCATCGCGTTTGCGTGGAACCTGACTGGAGACAACGAATTATTCTTTAGTCACGGTCTCGTCGTTGCCTTGTGCCTTGCGCTGCTGGCGGAGGGTGCGTTGAGTTTGGCGGGATTCGGCGGCCCGATTCCTGATCGATTTCGTATCGTGGCACTGGGAATCTACGCGCTGGTCGTTGCGCCACTGGCGCACGGGATCATTGCGATATTCTGCACGCAAGCGTTGCTGACGGAACGCCAGCGCGCACGCCGCGATCGCGCACGCGAAGCGCTGGAGAGTGCGTTGCCCGATACTCCCGTGGAGCCTGCGGCCGCTGTCGTGCCCGGCGGCTTGAGCGCAGCTGAACTGGACACCATGTTGCTGCGTTGCATCCGCGCGGGCCAGACCGAATTGGCGCTGGCCGCCTTGGCGCATGGCGCCGACCCGAACTGCATGCCCGCTGCAGAGGATCGTGATCAGCGCCCGGCGCTCGTACTTGCCGCCGTGAGTCCTGATCTGCGTCTGCTGCGCGGACTGATCGCCAAGGGCGGTGACCTGAATCGGGCCGTTGCCGGAATCCGCCCCTTGATTGCCGCCACGCGTGACAGCCACGAAGGCCGTCCGGATGCCGTCATGACGCTGCTGACCAACGGCGCCGATCCGCGCGGCTGCGACACCGCCGGCAACACGCCGCTGCATTTCGCCGCGCTGGCATCGCGTCCGATCGTGGCCGCGCTGTTATGCGATGCCGAAGCCCCGCTGGATGCGATCAACCGCGACGGCCTGACCCCGCTGGGCGTGGCGTGCGCCGCCGCCAACTGGGAACTCGTGCGTTTTTTGCTGGATCGCGGCGCGCGAGTCGAACACGAACACGCCCAGCCGGCGCTGCTCGCGTCTGCCGCGATTGCCCAGGACGATGCGCAAGGCGTGAAGCTACTGCTAAAGCGACGCGCGCGCGTGGATGCCCGCGGTGCACTCGCGCGCACGCCGTTGATGACCGCGGCGCTCAACGGTAATGCTGCCATCGCCAAGACGCTGCTCGATGCCGGCGCCCAGATCGACCTTATCGATGCGCACGGCACCACCGCATTGATGGAAGCAGCGCGTTCGGGCGCACATGTCGTCCTGGATCTGTTCGCTGACCGCAGTCCCGCCGTCGACATGCTCGATGTGCATGGACGCACCGCGCTCATCATCGCCAGTCAATCCACGCAGGCCAGTGAGGAAACCGTACGCCGCCTGCTTGCGCTGGGTGCGACGCGTGAGTTGGCGGCTACCGATGGCCGCCGTGCCATGGATTTTGCCGCCGCTAGCGGGCGCTGGAATATCGTCGCCCTGCTCGATCCGCAGTATCCGCTGCCGGCCACGCTCCAAACGCAGAAAGCCGTGGCGGCGCCGGCGGATTCGTCGGCGCATCTGCTCGATGCGCTGCGTTTTGCACATTGGCACATAGTGGATAAATTTTCCGAACGCGTTCGCGAGTGGTCCCGGGCAGAACTGGCTCGGTTGTTCGTCGACCTTGCCGCGCATGCCGACGCAGCGCCTCGGCAATGGCTGCTTAATCACGGACTGGATGCCGCAGCGACCCTGGCTGATGGCACATCGCTGTTGAACTATGCCGTGGCAAATCTGCCTGCGACCTTGCCCGCTGTGATTGATCTGCATGTGGCCGGTGCGCAGCCGGCCGGCACGGATGCCGTAGTGCGGATATGTGCCGCGATGCATGACGCTGGTGACGCGCGCGCAGACATGGAAGTGTTGGCTCTGGCCATGATCGAACGTGGCGCTGAATTGTTCACGACCGACCGCGAGGGTAGCGCGCCGCTCGCCCACGCGGTGGCAAGTGGCAGCATCGCGGTGACACGGGCTTTGCTGGCGCACGGGCTCGATCCGAATGTGCGCGACAACTACGGGCGTACGCCGCTGTTCGCCGCGCTGCAGCTGCCGCCCGTGCCGGCATTGGCGATAGTCCAAGCCCTGATTGGCGCGGGTGCAAATCCCGAAGCCGTTGCGTGCAATGGTGAGACACCGCTGGGCCTGGGACTGGCAAGGCCGGATACGGAATTGCAGCATTGGCTAAATTGGCCATTGTGGAAATTGCCGCAACGCCGGCTATTGCCGCAGGATTTGATTGCGGCGGCTGACACGGGCGACGTTCAGGCCGCAGGCAAACTGCTTGCACTCGGTCTATCGATCGATGCGACGGATACACAAGGCGCGACCGCACTGTTGCGCGCCGCAGGCAACGGTCACGCAGCAGCAGTTGCCTATCTACTCGAACACGGCGCCGATGCCGCGCACAGCGCCAACACCGGCGCTACTGCGCTGAGTGCCGCGGTGAGTGCACGGCGCACGGATGTCGTGGAAGCCCTGCTGACCCATGGCGTGGCCGTCGATCAGCGCCTGCCGGGAGGTGGCACCGCGCTGATGATTGCCGCTGCTCTCGGGTTTTCCGAACTCGCCGCGCAACTGCTGGCGCATGGGGCCGATGTCAACGCCGAGGACGAACGCGGCATGCGCGCCCTGCACGCGGCGTCGCAGCTTGCATTCCAGAGCCATGATGGTGAACGCGCACAACGCCTCCTGGAGCATCTGCTCCTCGCCGGCGCAGCAACTGACGCCGCCAACGCCACAGGTCAGACCGCGCTGCTGCTGTTGCTCGGCGCGCGCGCCGAGCCGGGAGCCGCGGCCGATCAACGCCAGTTGCTCACGTTATTGCCGCTGCTGTTCAAGCGCCGCGCCGACGTGAATGCACAGGATCAGCGCGGCGTAAGTGCGCTGCACGCCTGCGCGATGCACGGATTATTGCTACCCGCGCGTGCCTTGCTTGCCGCTGGCGCCGATCCGGAACGGTGCGACATCCTCAAGCGCACACCACGCCAGATCGCTCATCTGCTAGGTTTTATCGACGTCGCCGCTGAACTGGGTGCTGGGGTGCCGACGCCCGGCGCAGCGCAAACGCAGCGCCAATCCGCACGCGGTCTCGATTTGATTTAGAAAAGTTTCACGGATTTTCCACTTGCCGTGGGCGACTCGATCAACTCGATACAGGCGCTTCGCTCTGGCCGGCGGTGTCAGCCTCGAACAGCCGCTCCAGATCATCGAGCGCGTCCTTCGCCGATTGCACCAGTGCTGCCTCGTCGTCGTAGACAAGATATTGCGATTGCAGCACATTGCCATCGTGTGCGCGGAATTTCTCCACGCGATCGGCGGCGAGAGCGGGGTCCAGACCCAGATCCTCCAATACCACACGGGCCATTTCCAGGCTCGAATGCAAAGTTTCGCGCACGACGTCGTCGATATTCATGTCCATCAGCCGGAACGCGTGCTGACGATTGCGCGCCCGCGCCACAATTTTCAAATGGGGATAAAGCCGCTTGACGATGCGCGCGGTGCGGATGTTTGCTTCCGGATCGTCGGTAGCCAGCACGAACACTTCGGCCTTGTCGACGCCGGCCGCGCGCAGCAGTTCCGGGCGGCTCGGATCGCCGAAGTAGATATTGCTGCCGAACTGACGCGAGAAATCGACCTGCTCGGCGGAGGCTTCCAGCGCCGTAAACGTGATGTGCTGGGCACGCAGGATACGCGCGACGATCTGGCCGACGCGCCCGTAACCGGCGATGATCACGCGCGGGGCAATATCGGCGATCGCGTCGAATTCGCGCGTAGGCTTGGTCTTGCGCGTGGCCAGCCAGCGGCCGCTCGCGATCACCGCCAACGGCGTCAACGCCATCGACAGCGTGACCGCGACGACGAGCACATCGTGCTGCTTGGCATCGAGCAGAGCATGTTGTTGCGCAAGGTTGAACACGACGAACGCGAATTCGCCGCCGCCGGCCAGGACCACGGCCAGACGCACGGTCTGGGCGAAGTCGAGTTTGCCCGACAGTCGCCCGAGCGCAATCAGAACACCTGATTTCAGCGCGAGCATGCCGACGACGATTGCACCGATGAGCAATGGCTGCTGGCGTATCAGATCCAGATCCAGCGACACGCCAACGCTCAAGAAGAACAGGCCGAGTAGCAAACCCTTGAATGGCTCGATCTGCGATTCGATCTCGTGGCGATATTCCGAATCGGCCAGCAGCATGCCAGCGAGAAACGCGCCCAGCGACATCTGCATGCTGGCCAGTTGCATCAGCCACGCGGTGCCGAGCACGACCAGCAACGCGGTCGCCGTAAACACTTCGGCAATCTGCGTACTCGCGACGATGCGCAGCACCGGGCGCAACAGATAGCGTCCGCCGACGATCACGGCCGCGATCACGCCGACGATTTTCAGCGCGGCGATACCTTGGGATGTTGAACTTGCTGCGGCATCGTGAACGCCGAGCAGCGGAATCAGGGCCAGGATCGGAATCGCGGCGACGTCTTGGAACAGCAGGATCGCAAACGCCAGACGCCCATGCGGGCTGCCGAGTTCCTTGCGCTCGGCCAGCGTCTGCAAGCCGATCGCCGTCGACGACAATGCCAAACCGAGGCCGACGATCAGCGCAGTCTTCCAGCCGACGCCAACGGCGAACGCGGCACCACCAAGCAACAGCGCCGATACGACAACCTGCAAGGCACCGGCGCCGAACACTGCGCGGCGCATCAGCCACAGGCGTTGCGGCGACAATTCCCGGCCGATGATGAACAGCAGCAGGATCACGCCGAACTCGGACAATTGCGAAGCCTGGCTCATGTCTGGGGTCAGGTTGAGAAGATGCGGCCCGATCAAGGCGCCGGCGCCCAGATAGCCGAGCACTGCGCCCAGGCCCGCACGCTTGGACAGCGACACCGCAACCACGGCAGCCGCCAGGAACATCACCGCATATTGCAGGAAGTGGGAAGTTTCCACGAGGTTCTCCACGCTGTGCCGATTATAGCGGCCGAGCAGTCGCGCGCGCCTGTCTCAATCGGTGAGATCGCGGGGATCCAGAATCGCTGCAGCCCTGAAACGGAGACGATCGTGAATCGCA
>JANXVS010000528.1 GCA_025351555.1 Pseudomonadota bacterium
TCTTCAGCCGTGCGCCGCTGCCGTGGCCGCGAGATGCGTTCGCAGTGAGCCGCGATCAGCTGCCCGCGCACGTGCCATTCCTGCGCCATATCGGCATCTACGCCTATCGCGCCGGATTCCTGCGTCGTTTCGCCAAGCTTGCGCCGACGCCGCTGGAACGCGCCGAATCGCTGGAGCAACTACGCGCCTTGGAGCACGGCTACCGCATCGCCTTGCGGCTGGCGCCCGAACCATTTCCCGCTGGCGTCGATACGCCGGACGATCAGGCCCGCGTGCAGGAAGTGCTGGCGCGCTGCACGATGGCGCATAATACTGAATGAGATTGCAGGGGAAACCAGCCGCATGAACGCCCGGGTCGCCGCGCCGGCATTGCCGCCGGCATTGGAATGGATCAATACCGATCTGCCGCCAACGCTGGATGCACTGCGCGGTCGCGTGGTGCTGATCAATTTCTGGACATACGATTGCGTCAATTGCATCAATCTGTTGCCGGATCTGCGCTATTTCGAGAACAAGTATCACGACGGGATCAGCGTGATCGGCGTGCATGCGCCCAAGTACGATTATCAGCGCCAATCCGCATCAGTCCTGAAGGCGGTGAACCGCCACCATATCCGCCATCCGGTCGCCAGCGATCCGGGCTTTCTGGCGTGGCAGACCTATGGCGTGAAATCCTGGCCGACTCTGGCTGTGATTGATGCGCAAGGCCAGTTGGCGGCGCTGTTGCCCGGTGAAGGTCGTCGCCAGGAGGCCGATGCCTTGATCGGCCATTTGCTTGATGAGGCTGCAGCGAGCGACGTGCGGGTCTATGAATCAGGCGTGCACACGGTGCGTCCGGAGCCGCGCATGCCGCTGCGGTTTCCCGGCAAGGTACTGGCGACAGATTCGAGTCTGTGGATCGCCGACAGCGGCCACAACCGTATCCTGGAATGCAATCACGAGGGCCGGATCCTGCGCCAATTCGGCTCCGGCAATCCCGGCTATTGGGATGGGCGCAGCCAGGATTCCGGATTCTCCGACCCGCAGGGCATGGCGATCGTCAAGGACATGGTCTACGTCGCCGACACCGGCAACCACGCGATCCGCCGTATTCGACTACTCAATGGCGATGTCGAGACTGTGGTGGGAACCGGCGTGTTGGGACACGATCTTCCGCACGAATACGTCGAGCCGACCAAAGTGGCGATGTCGGCGCCGAGTGATGTCGCGGCCCTGGGTGATAACTTGTATATCGCCGTCGCCGGCCAGAATCAGATCTGGCAGCTGGATCTGAATCGCAACAAGTTGGTGGCGCTGGCCGGTAGCGGCCAGCTCGACATCGCCGACGGCAGCGGCATGGCCGCGAGTTTCGCGCAACCGAGCAGCCTGAGCCTGATCGGCCAGCAGCTTGTCGTTGCCGACGCGGCAGGCTCGGCAATCCGTCTTGTGCGCCTGCTCGACAACCGCGTCAGCACTTTGATCGGCGCCGGCCTTTACGACTTCGGTGATATCGCCGGCAAGCGCGAGACAGCTCGACTGCAGCATCCGCTGGCGGTCTGCGCCGACGCACGCGGCTTGGTGTTCGTGGCCGACAGCTATAACGGAAAGATCAAGGCCTTGAATCTGCGCTCCGGCGAATTGCGCGCGCTGAATCTGCCGTACCGCTTCAACGAGCCGGCCGGATTATCGCTGGCCGCAGGCGCCCTATGGATCGCCAATACCAATGCCCACGAAATCGTGCGCGTTGATCTGGGGTCAGGACAAATAAAGCGGCTGACGATCAGCGACTAGTGCGTGAAAATGTGGAAAATGCGGCAACCTTCGACGGTAAGGAATTCGTCCGCACGTTGACGACCTCGCCGGGCGTATATCGCATGTTCGATGCCGGTGGCGAACCGCTGTACGTCGGCAAGGCCGGCAGCCTGAAAAAGCGCGTCGGCAGTTATTTCCTCAAGCCGCGCATGGAGCCGCGCATCGCCGCGATGGTGGCGCAGATCGCGCGTATCGACGTCACCCTCACGCGCACCGAAGCCGAGGCGCTGCTGCTGGAAGCGCAGCTGATCAAGAGCCTGAAGCCGCGCTACAACATCCTGCTGCGCGACGACAAGAGTTATCCCTACATTTATCTTTCGGGCAACGAGAATTATCCGCGGATGGCTTTCCATCGCGGGGCAAAAAGTGGAAAAGGGGAATATTTTGGACCGTATCCCAGCGCTTATGCCGTGCGTGAAAGCCTGAACTTGATGCAGAAGCTCTTCCTTGTGCGCCAGTGTGAAGACAGCTACTTCCGCAACCGCTCGCGACCGTGCCTGCAAT
>JANXVS010000546.1 GCA_025351555.1 Pseudomonadota bacterium
TGTCGCTATCTGCGCGAGGAAAACGAGTACGTTGACGATCAACAGCACGCGCGTGACTAGTGGAAATTGCGACATCGGCGATGGCGTCCGTGGAAATGGGTTAGGCTCACATCATGCTGGCAGCGATCGATTCATTCAAGACTGATGCGTTCAGGCACATCGAAAGCGATCTTGAACGCTGCGGTTACGCTGTAGCGCACGATTTCGCCGACGCAGCAGACAGCGCGCTGCTGGCTGCGGAATGCCGCGTGCTGCATGGCGCCGAGCAACTGTCACCGGCTGCGGTCGGGCGCGGCAATGCGCGCAGCGGACAGGCGCATATCCGCTCAGACCTCACGCGCTGGTTCAATGCCGACGCGCTTGCGCCCGGGCAGTTGGCGTACTGGCAACGCATGCAAGGTTTGCGGGTCGAACTGAACCGCAGCCTCTTGCTCGGCCTGGAAGATCTTGAAGCACATTACGCGCTCTACCCTGCCGGCGCGCGCTATGCGCGTCATCGCGACCGTTTCCGTGACGACGATGCACGCATCCTATCCAGCGTGCTGTATCTGAATCCCGGCTGGGGTGATGAAGAGGGCGGCGCCCTGCGCCTGTATCTGGGCGCTCACGCGCAAAATCCACATGTGGATATTTATCCAACGAGCGGCACGCTCGTGCTGTTTTTGAGTGCTGAATTCGAGCACGAAGTGCTACCGGCGACCCGCGAACGCCTGAGTATCGCCGGCTGGTTCAGGCGCAGAAACTAACGCGGCGCCCACATTTCGGCATCCAGATCGCGCTGCCAGCCGAAGCGCAAAAGATCGACGCGACCCTTCACCACCATCACGCCTTCTTCCAACAGGCGCGCGCGCTGTTCGAGGAAACCGCGGCTGCCGGGCGGGAATGCTATGCGCCCATCCGATCGCAAAACACGTTGCCAAGGCAACTTCAAGGCTGGATCGGACTCGCCCAGCACACGCCCGACCAGGCGCGCGCGCCGCGGGTGGCCCGCGCGCGCGGCGATCTCGCCATATCTGGCCACGCGGCCACGTGGAATTGCCGCGATCGTGCGCAAGATGGCGGCATGTTCGGGCGATACAACGGGATGAGCTGATTTCGCCATTGCTGCCTTACTTCGTAACTGACTTGGATCGTAATTGATTCGAACCCGGCCTGACTTCGGCACCGCGGCACGTTAGCATAGGCACCAGTCGATGCTGGAGATACGCCTGTGCAATCCTTTGAAGAAGTCCGTTCGTACGTCAATGCGCGCTACAACCTGCGCATCAATGATCCGTACCTGCTCAGCTTCGATGTAACCACAGACGGCGGCGCACGCCATCAGGGCCTGTATCTGGCCGAGCTCGATAGCGAAGACGGGCGCAAATACGTGCGCATCTCCACGCCGATCGGCCCGCTCACCGGCATGGATGCCAAGCGCTGCCTGCGCTTCAATTGGGAACAGCGCCTGGGCTATCTGGCCGTCAGTGACCTCGACGGCTCGCCCTACTTGCACCTGTGCGAGAACCGCCCGTACGCACTGCTGAGCGAAGACGAACTGCGCCGCCTGATCGAGGAAATCGGCCCGCTCGGCGACCGGCTGGAAAAAGCGGTTTCGTCGGGCGGGGATGCGTTTTGAAGCAAGCGATCCTACCTCGGGGTTATCCGCCCCACCCCGCCAACTTCAGCGCCATCACCAGCATATAAGCCAGCGTTCCGGCGATCGGGATGGTGAGGATCCATGCCCAGACCATGCGCTCGACGACGGTCCAGCGGATCGCGTTCGCGCGTTTGGCGAAGCCTACGCCCATGATCGCCGAAGAAACGTTGTGCGTGGTCGACACCGGGATGCCGAGCATCGAAGCAGTGATGATGATGCTGGAAGCGGCCGTATCGGCAGCGACGCCATTGATCGGATGCAGCTTCACCATCTTGTGGCCGAGCGTGCGGATGATGCGCCAGCCGCCGGCCATGGTGCCCGCGGCCATAACCACGGCGCAGGTTCCCTTGATCCAGGTGGCGATGCCGAACTGGCCGCTGGCGTCGGATTCCACACGCAGGAACGACAGCCACCACGGCAGATGTTCGAGCGAGCCGGCTGAGGTCGCGGCCGCCAGCGCCAGAGCGATGATGCCCATGGTCTTTTGCGCGTCGTTCAATCCATGCGACAGGCCCATGAAACCCGATGAGACAATCTGTACTTTTGCAAAAATGGCATTGACCACGTGCGGGCGCGCGCCGCGCTGGATACGGCCGCCTAACCCGCCGAGGAACGACAACAACGCGAACAGCGAGCCCATGATGATGAAACCGAGGATAAAACCGGCCGCCGGCGACACCACCATCGGTAGAATGACCTTGTTGAGCATGCCCTTGCCCAGCCACCAGTGTTCGGCCGGCACTGACCAGATGATCGCATGCCAGTTGCCACCGGCAGCGGCGAGCGCAGCGCCGCACAGGCCGCCGACCAAGGCATGCGAGGAACTGGACGGCAGCCCCCACCACCAGGTGATCAGATCCCAGATCGTCGCGCCGAGCAGGGCGCAGATCAAAAGTTGTGGCGTCATCGCCACCACGCCGGCGTCGACGAGGCCCGAGGAAATCGTCTTGGCCACCGCGGTGCCCCACATCGCGCCGAGCATATTGGTCGCTGCCGCAAGCAGCACCGCCTGACCGGGGCTGAGCACCTTGGTCGCAACGACGGTCGCGATGGAATTTGCGGTGTCGTGGAAGCCGTTGATGTACTCGAAGACGAGCGCCACCAACAGCACGAGGAGGACGAGGGTCAGGCTCACGGCACGTCCTTCAGGAATTTTTCAGCACGATCGCATAGATAACATTGCCGGCATCACGGCAGCGGTCGATGGCTTTCTCAAGCAGTTCAAACAGATCCTTGCGCAGGATCAGGCGCGAGGCATTTTGCTCGTTCGCGAACAGTTCGTGGTAGAGGCCGAGGATCAGGCGATCCGCCTCGCTTTCAATCGCCTGCATGCGCTCGTTGAGCGCTTTCATTTCCTCCAGCTTCATGCCGCGGCGCAACTGCGCCACCATCTCGACAATCACGCCGCTGGCCTTTTCCAGCAGTGCCGCGCGCGAGGCGTAATCAATGTCGATGAGCTGTTCGGCGAACAACGCATAGCGCTCGGCGAACTTCTCGACAGTTTTTGGAATTTTATACAATGCGGCAGACAGCGCCTCGATATCCTCGCGCTCGATCACGGTGACGAAGGTGTTGACCAGCGCCTGGCTGATCTGACCCATCACTTCCTTCTCGCGCCGCCGCGCCAGGCGGAAATCCTCGAGCGAAGGAGCGGAGGATTTCTGGCTGAGCATCGCGATCAGCGCGCGCGTGCTCTGACGCGCGGCGTCCGCGCTGGCTTCGAG
>JANXVS010000551.1 GCA_025351555.1 Pseudomonadota bacterium
GAACGCGAGCTTGTCGACATCTTCGTGTTGCGAGAGTTCCTCCTCGATCGCAGCGCACACCGGCACCACGGCGGCGCCCTCAGCGGCGGCGCGTTCCCTGACTTTGTCCAGAAACGGATTGTTCACAAAACCGTCTTCGCGCACGTTGGCGATGTACATCATGGGCTTGAGCGTGAGCAGGAACAGGTCGCGCACAAGTGTCTTTTCATCGTCATCCAGACCCAGGCTACGCGCCGATTTGCCGTCGTTGAGTCCGGCGGCAAGCTTCTGCAACACCGGACGCTTGGCCAGCGCTTCCTTGTCGTTCGCCTTGGCCGCGCGCTCGGCCTTGTTCAGAGCCTTGTCCACCGCTTCCAGGTCGGCTAGCGCCAGTTCGGTGTCGATCGTGTCGATGTCCGAAATCGGATCAATCTTGCCGGCAACGTGGACGATGTCCGCATGTTCGAAGCAGCGCACGACGTGTGCGATCGCATCGACTTCACGGATGTGGGCGAGAAACTTGTTGCCGAGTCCCTCGCCTTTCGACGCGCCGGCAACAAGACCGGCGATATCGACGAACTCCATCGTCGTCGGAATGATCTTCAGAGGCTTGGCGATTTCGGACAACGCGTTCAGGCGCAGGTCCGGCACTGGCACAATGCCGACGTTCGGATCGATCGTGCAGAACGGGAAATTCGCTGCGGGAATGCCCGCCTTGGTCAGCGCGTTGAACAGTGTGGACTTGCCGACATTGGGCAGTCCGACGATGCCGCATTTGATGCCCATGGGTTGAATCCAGCAATGGAGAATCGGGAATCGGGAATCGAGTGCAGCGCTTGCGATTCCCTATTCCCCATTCTCGATTTCCGCCTTGGTATGCAGCCGTTTCATCGCTTCGCTGAACTCGCCAGCCACGGCCAGCGGCAACACGTCCAGCGCGGCGCCGACTGCACCGATAATCGCTGCCTCGTCTGCAACTCCCGGACGCCCCAGCACCCACGGCGTCACCCGATCCTTATGGCCGGGATGGCCGATACCCAGACGCAGCCGATGGAATTTGCCATGCCCCAAGTGCGCAAAAGCATCGCGCAGCCCGTTTTGTCCGCCGTGACCGCCATCGAACTTCAGGCGCGCGGCACCCGGCGGCAGATCCAGATCATCATGCGCGACGAGCATTTCCTCCGGTTCGATCTTCCAGTAACGCAATGCCGACGCGATCGCTATACCGCTCTTGTTCATGAATGTGGTCGGCTTGAACAACCACAACGGTTGACCGTCAAGGACAACCTTCGCGGTTTCGCCGTGCAGCTTCGAGTCCACACCGAAACGCGTGCCCTCGCGCCTGGCCAAGGCGTCAATAAACCAGAACCCGGCGTTGTGCCGGGTTCGGATATGTTCGGCGCTGGGATTGCCCAGGCCAACGAGTAGTCGCAATCCAGCCATGTCGATGGCCGACCCCGCCCCTTCGCCGTAGATGACGAAAGGGCGAGCGAAGGATTACTTCTTGTCGTCCTTCTTGGCTGCCGGTGCTGCGCCCTTGGCTGCCGGTGCCGCGCCCTTGGCTGGCGCTGCACCTGCGGGTGCCGCGCCAGTTGCGCCGGCTGCAGCTGCGGCAGCGACGCCCTCGGCGACTACCGGAACTGCCTCGACTTCCTGCCTCATTTCCTGCGCGGTAACGACGGCGGTGTCGTGTTCCTTGCCCAGGCGCAGTTCGGGAAGTTCAACGCCCGCCGGCAATTTCAGGTCGGAAATGTGGACAATGTCGCCAACCTTGAGCTCGGCCAGATCGACCGAGATGAACTCCGGCAGATCCTTCGGCAGACACGAGATTTCGATATCGGTCAGTGCGTGCGAGATCAGGATGCCGGCCATCTTGCCGGCCGGTGATGTTTCCTGATTGAGGAAGTGCAGCGGCACGCGGATGCGGATCGCCTTGTTCTCGTCGATGCGCTGGAAATCAAGATGCAGCAACTGCATCTTGAACGGATGGCGCTGCATATCGCGCAACAACACCTTCTGCGCCTTGCCATCGAGCTTTAGATCCAGAATCGCCGAGTAGAACCACTCGTTCTGCGATGCGAGCAGGGCGGTGTTGTGCTCGAGCTGGATGCTCGCCGGTGCTTCGCTGCTGCCATAAACGATCGCCGGCACCTTGCCCGCATGACGCAGGCGGCGGCTCGCACCTTTCCCCTGGTCCTTGCGGCTCTCGGCCGGAATTTCATGAATAGTTGCCATTTTACTAACCTCAGTTGCAGTTGATCGCCTCGCGGCGATGTTTGTACTCCCTCGCGACCAGGGGAGTAGTGTTTCGAGATTCGGGGTTTGGAACGGGTGAATCTCTCACCAATCCCTAATCCCGACTCCCGCTGTTCAATCTACATAAAGCGAACTTACCGACTCGCCAAACGCAATTCGCCGAATCGTTTCACCGAGCAGTTCCGCCACGCTGAGCTGGCGGATCTTGCTGCAGGTTTTTGCCGGCTCCGACAATGGAATCGTGTCGGTCACCACCAATTCATCGAGCTGCGATCCATCCAGATTGCGGATTGCCGCGCCCGACAGCACCGGATGCGTGCAATACGCGACAACCTTGCGCGCACCGCGTTTTTTCAACGCCGCAGCTGCAGCGCACAGGGTGCCGGCGGTATCGACGATGTCATCGATCAGCACGCACACCTTGTTTTCCACTTCGCCGATGATGTTCATCACCGTCGCTTCGTTCGCGCGCGGCCGGCGTTTGTCGATGATCGCCAGATCCGCATCGTCCAGCCGTTTGGCGATCGCGCGCGCGCGCGCCACACCACCGACGTCCGGACTCACCACAATCAGGTCGGAATCGCCGTAATAACGCCAGATATCGGCAAGCAGCACCGGCGACGAGTATACATTGTCCACCGACATATCGAAGAAACCCTGGATCTGGTCGGCATGCAGATCCACCGTCAGCACGCGATCAGTACCGACCGCGCCAATCATCTTCGCCGCCACCTTGGCCGTGATCGGCACCCGCGCCGAGCGCGGCCGCCGATCTTGGCGCGCATAGCCGAAATACGGAATCACCGCAGTCACACTGGCCGCCGATGCGCGCTTGAGCGCATCGATCAGCACCAGCAGTTCCATGAAGTTGTCCGCAGTCGGCGCCGACGTCGACTGCATGACGAACACTTCCTGGCGACGCACGTTTTCCTCGATTTCGACCTGCACCTCGCCATCGGAAAAACGGCTGACCAGCGCCTTGCCCAGCGGTACATTCAGCTCGTGACACACCGCGGTCGCCAGTGTGCGGTTGGAATTGCCGGTAAACACCAGCAAGCCGCTACGCTCTTCGCGATCGCGAGGATATACATTCGTGCCGACCGTGTTCACCGTATTCACAGGTCACTCCCGACTACGAAATTCCCGACCAAGACATTCCCGATCAAAGACGCGCAAGCCAAAACTGCAAAACATGTGGCTGGGACGGCAGGACTCGAACCTGCGAATGCGGGGATCAAAACCCCGTGCCTTACCAACTTGGCGACGTCCCACCTTTATGCAACACCGGG
>JANXVS010000563.1 GCA_025351555.1 Pseudomonadota bacterium
ACCAAGGCCGCCGCGGGCGCGCACGATGAGAATATCGGTTTCGATAGCGTGGTCGCTACGATTGGCGGCGATCTGGCTGAACAAGTGCGCGATGCGACGCTCAGGATTTACTCATTCGCCGCCAGTTACGCGGCCGAACGCGGCATCCTGGTCGCCGACACCAAGTTCGAGTTTGGCACCGACGAGGATGGCAAGCTCTACGTCATGGACGAAATGCTGACGCCGGATTCCTCGCGCTTCTGGCCGGCGGATCAATACCGCGTCGGCGTCAGCCCGCCAAGCTACGACAAGCAGTTCGTGCGCGACTATCTGGAAACCCTGGACTGGAACAAGACAGCGCCCGGGCCGCGTTTGCCGGCGTCCGTGATTGAAGGTACGGCGGCGAAGTATGCCGAGGCACTGCAACGGCTGGCAGGGATTGTGCTGGAGTAAACTGTGCTGCAAGCCTATGCTGGAGCTGCGACATGAACGCGATCCATCCTGAAAGTCCCGCTGCCGATCCACGCCGCGAGGTTGATCGCTGGCTCGGCAACTACAGCGAAGATCATCGCAATTCCACAAATATACTGATCCACTGGATCTGTGTGCCGCTGATTCTGTGGACGGCGATCGCGCTGCTGTGGGTCGTGCCGGTGCCGGTGGCCCTCGGCCGACCCGGCTTGTGGGCGAGCGTGGCGATGTTCTTTGCATTGAGCTTTTATCTGCGCCTGTCGCGCCCGCTGGGATTCGGCATGCTGGCCGCGTTTGTCGTGCTTGGCGTGATTACAGAAATATTGTATCGCGCGCTCGGTGCAACGCAGTTGCTGTGGCTGGCAATTGCGGTATTCGTCGTCGCATGGATTGCGCAGTTTATCGGCCACCATATCGAAGGCCGGCGCCCGGCATTTTTCACCGACTTGGTCTACCTGCTGATCGGCCCGGCGTGGATTGTGGCCAAGATCATGCGTCGGCTTGGCATCGCCTACTGAGTTTTGAATCCCATCGCTCGCCGATAGTGCTCCTGCACTACGGCATTCGCGCCATCCATGGCGCTCGGTAATTGCTCCGGCATACCGGCCATCCATGGCCATAAAACAGGTAATTGCTCCTGCATTACCGGCATACCGGCCATCCATGGCCATCGCCGGCAAATGCTCCTGCATTGCCGGCATACCGGCCATCCATGGCCATAAAAATGGGGCGCCATCGGCGCCCCTTGTGGTTTTGCAGAAACCGGCAATATGCCGGAGAGGCGTTTAGTGCATTGCGCCCGCGGCACCCATGCCGATCATGCCGAGCAGTACGCTGCCGAACACGAAGAACAGGATGACGCCCAGCACGATTTCGATAATGATCTGCACCAAAGTGATCAGGGAGGCCTTGCCGAAACCCAGCTGTGCCCCGTCGGGCCGTTTCACGAAGGCGTTCAAGACGGCCGCATAGACCAGGAACACGATTACCAGCGACAGCAGCGAGCTCAGCCCGCCTCCACCGAGCACCATGCTCAGGCCCCAACTGACGACGCCAGCAGCGATGGTCTCGATGATCGCCGCGATAAGTGCTGTCAGAAATTTCGGAGTGAACCCGGCGACCAGCCGCGTCGCCAGCATGATGACGCCTGCGCCGATGGCAAACCAAACGAACAGCATTACTAACCCATATACGAGAGCCGTACCCATACTTTTCTCCCCAGCAGTGGTTGTGCGATTTCAAACGTGATTTGTCGCGCGTCCTGCGCCGGTGCCACTCCCGCTATCGTCGGGCCATTCCTTGGCCTCCTCCCAGTTCCCGGTTTTAAATCCTGGCAACCGTTCTAACGCTTTTCCATGGATAAAGCGAACGCCCCCATCCTAGGCTTTTTCGCCCGGTCGCAACAACCAGCGGCACAAGGCCGGCAGAAATACGATCGCCGCGATCATGTTGACCACGAACATGAAGGTGAGCAACACGCCCATGTCGGCCTGAAATTTCAGATCCGAGAATACCCAGGTGCCGACACCGACGGCAAGCGTGAGCGCCGTGTAGAAAATCGCGATGCCGGTGGTCTTGAGCGCGATGAAGTAGGACTCGGTCAGCGAGCGGCCCTGCTGCATCGACTCGCGCATGCGCGCGAAGATGTAGATCGCGTAATCCACACCGATGCCGACGCCAAGCGCCAGGACGGTGAGGGTGTTTACCTTCTTGCCGATGTCCAGCTGCACCATCAGCGAATGACCCAGCTCCGTCACCAGCACCAGTGGCAGTACGATGCACAGCGCCGCCAGTGGATTGTGGAAACTGATCAGGCACATCAGGAACACCGCCGCATACAGCAGATAAAGCATGGTGTGATCGACTGCGCGCACTTCGTCGTTGATCGCGGCCATCACGCCGACGTTGCCGGTCGCCAAACGCAGGTTGAGCTGATCGCTGACGAAGCTCTTGCCTTCGGCAGTAGCGTCGTTGGCCTGTTTGGTCAGCGTGTCGCGCAGATTGACGCCGGCGGTGAAGGCGTGATTGTCCTCGCGGAATTTCTTCACTGCTGCGACCACGCGGTCGATTGTGGTGGCGCGATGATCGGTCAGGAATATCATCACCGGCATCGCGCTGCAATCGGCATTGAGCAGACCCGAGTCAGTTTCAAACCCTTGGGTGTCCTGGCGCAGGGTGTCGTTGTCACGCGGCAGCACGCGCCAGCGGATATTGCCTTCGTTCCAGCCGCCGTTGACGATCTTGGCCGCCATCGGCAAGGTGATGACCTGGGCGACGCCCTCGACATTGCGCATGTTCCAGGCGAAGCGGTCGAGCGTCTCCATCACCGGATAGCTGGTAGTGCAGGCGTTAGGTGCGCCCTCGGCGATCACGTTGAGGATGTCGACGCCGAGCGCAAACTTGTCGCTGATCAATACCGCATCGCGGTTGTAGCGCGCTTCGGGCCGCAATTCCGCCACGCCCTTCTGCGCGTCGCCGATCATCACTCGGCTGCCGAAATGTGCGGCGGCTGCCCAGATCGCGAGCCCCAGCAGGATGACGATTGCGGCCGGCAGCGGATGGCTCAATCGTGCGAGCACGGCCCACAACTTGT
This sequence comes from Pseudomonadota bacterium, assembly GCA_025351555.1. Lineage (GTDB taxonomy): Bacteria > Pseudomonadota > Gammaproteobacteria > Xanthomonadales > Rhodanobacteraceae > Rudaea. The sequence goes on from JANXVS010000563.1 coordinate 3,044, forward strand.
CGAACTTGGTCAGCTGACGCAGGCGATAGGCGCGCTTGCGTTCCAGATTTCGCAACCGGCAAAAAGATAAAAGTACCGGCAGCAGCGCCAGATCGGTAAGTATGATCAGCGCCACGCCTATCGTCGCGGTGACGGCCAACTCGAAGATGATGCGCACGGGAATGATGAGAATCGTGGCGAAGCCGATGCAGCCGGCGATCAGGGCGACTGCGCCGGGCACCAGCAACATGCGGAACGCCAGACGCGCCGCGGTTTGCGCGTCCACGCCGGTGCGCGTGCGCAGTTCTTCGACCGAGCCATCTTCCAGCCCGCCGAAGAACAGCTCGCCGCGGAAACGGTTGATCATCTGCTCGCCGTGACTGACGGCGATGGCAAAGATCAGGAATGGCGTCAGCATGTTCATCGGATCGATGCCGAAGCCGAGCAGACGCAGCGCGCCGAGCATCCATATCACCGCGACCAAGGCGCAGAACACAGTGAGCGAAGCCAATTTCACCGACGCCGAATACGCGAACAGCAGCAG
>JANXVS010000571.1 GCA_025351555.1 Pseudomonadota bacterium
GCGCTGCGCCTGGGCATGCGTCAAGTGAAAGGCCTGTCCGAAAATCTCGCCACGCGTCTGGTTGCAGCACGCGGCGCGCAAGCTTTCGCCGATGTGGCCGACATGACCCGACGCGCACGCGTCACCACATCCGAACGCGCCTGCTTGGCCGACGCCAGTGCGCTGCGCAGCTTGAGTGGTCATCGTCATCGTGCGCGCTGGGACAGCGCCGGCGCGGAGTGGCCCTTGCCGGTGCTCGCCAACGCCACGGTGCGCGAAGAAAAAGTCGCCTTGCGTCCGCCGTCACTGCGCGAAGATGTGATGACCGACTACGCGACCCAAGGCTTGTCGTTGACTCTGCATCCGCTGGCCTTGATCCGGCCCGTACTCGCGCGCTGCCGCGTCGTGCCTGCACGCGCGACGACTGATGCGGCCAATCAAGGCCGCCGCCTGCGCTGCGCCGGACTCGTCACCGTGCGTCAGCACCCGGGCACGGCCAAAGGCGTCACCTTCGTCACGCTCGAAGATGAAACCGGGCACGTCAACATCGTGGTCTGGCGCGCGCTCGCCGAGAAGCAGCACCGCGTGCTGCTCGAATCGTCCGTGATGTGCGTCGAGGGCACGCTGCAGGCAAGCGAGGGCGTGTATCACCTGATCGCGGAGCGTCTGTATGACTGTAGCGCGCTGCTGCCGGAGTTCAGCTTCGCCTCACGGGATTTCCATTGAACGGCCGGCCCGATCCTCGACTAATCCATTGACGCCCCCGAGGCGGTGGCGTAGCGTGCCGCCACCGTCCGCGCAACGCGGCGGCATTCAATGGGGAAAGTTCCATGAAACTCAGACTGTTGCTCGCAGCCACAATGTTATGCGCATTGAGCGTGCAGGCGCTCGCCGAGGACGGGCGCGCGTACAAGGAAGGTCCAGTCACTGCAGTGACCTATGTCAAAACTAAGCCCGGCCAGTTCGACGCCTACGTCAAATGGCTGGATACCACGTTCAAGCCGGAAAACGAAGCGTTGATAAAAGCCAAGATCATCACCGGCTACAAGGTGTACGCCAATCAGGCACGCGACGCGCATGACGCCGATCTGATCCTTTCGGTCACCTATCCGAACATGGCCGCGCTGGACAACCTGAATGAGCGTAGCGATGCCATTACCGAGAAATTCCAAGGCAATCTCGACAAGCAAAATCAGGGATTTGCCGACCGTGGCTCAATGCGCGAAATCCTTGGCTCAAAATACATCCGCGAGCTGATTCTGAAATAGCTCGAAACCACAGACGGCTGGCGCACTGCTATGCTGATGCGCCGGTCGCTCCTCAGCCCTGGCTCAACCTGCGCTCGAGCCGCCTGCGAGGGCACCCATGAACTTGCGGTAGTAACGCAGTTCCGCCACCGAATCCTGGATATCGCTGAGTGCGGTATGCGCCGAGTTTTTGGAAAAACCAGCCTGCAAGTCCGGCGCCCAGCGTTTCGCAAGCTCCTTGATCGCCGAAACGTCGAGATTACGATAGTGGAAATAGCGCTCCAGCCGCGGCATCAGCCGATGCAGGAAGCGCCGATCCTGACAGATCGAATTCCCGCACATCGGCGACTTGCCTGCTGGCACCCAGCGCAAGAGAAAGTCCATAGTCAGCGCTTCAGCTGTCGCCATATCCGTGGTCGATTCCAGCACGCGCTGCCACAGCCCGGACTTGCGGTGCTGGTTGCGATTCCAGTCGTCCATGACCTCCAGTCGTCCCAGTTCATGCCGAATCGCGAATTCAGCACCTTCAGCAAGGATATTCAATGACTTATCGGTAATAACGGTTGCTATTTCGAGGATTGAATCAGCGTCCGTATCCAGCCCGGTCATCTCCAGATCGATCCAGATCAGATGATCCTCGTGCGCAGCGGATGCACTCATTTGATTGGTTCCTCAAACTCAAGGCGCGCACCATAGCATCCATGCGTCGGCGCCGCCCAGAGCGCGACGAATTTGCGCCCGCGTCGCAGTGACGCTAATCTGCAATGTCACACCGATGCTGCAAGGGGGAAGCGTCTTGGATCGCGTCCTGTTGGTGGAACCCTCAGCTACACGCCGCCGCGCCATGCACTCGCTGATGGCGGGAAAGGGTTTCGACGTCAGCGAGCTGACTGCCTACGATCAGGCGTTGCCCGTGCTCGAACGCCTCGGCACCACGCCTGCGGGCTTTCGCGGCATCGTCATCGGCTGGCCCGAGCATACCGACGAACGCGCCGACGAAGTATTCTCTCTGCTGCGCCAGGACGAGTTCGAGCATTTCGCCGTCTTGCTGCTTGCCGATACCAACGACGGCGCCGTCGTCAACTGGATGATGAAACGCGCCAGCACCGGCCTTCTGCTGTGGAGCGATTACAGCGAATGCGCCGACGCCATGCTCAAACTGGTCAATCCGCCGTCCCCGATCCTGCCGGCTCTGGATCAAGGCGGCCAATCGCATCTGCGTGTGCTGTTCGTCGACGATTCGGCCACGGTGCGCGTCGCCTTCCGCCGCCTGCTGATGAAACACGGCTACCTGGTGGAAACCGCCGAGGATGTCGAAGACGGTTGGCGCAAAGCACAAAGCGCGCCGTTCGATCTGGCCATCGTCGACTATTTCATGCCCGGCGATCCGGGTACGGTGCTGGTACGCCGGATGAAAAACGACCCGCGCACAAGCGGCGTGCTCTCGGCGACTATCACCGGCACCTACTCCGACCGCGTCATCAATGAATCCTTAAGCGCCGGCGCGATGGAATGCCTGTTCAAGAGCGAAGCACGCGAGTTGTTCCTGGCGCGCCTGGGCTCGCTCGCGCGCGCGGTGCAGGATCGCAAATCCATCGATACCGAACGCCGCAGGCTGCAAAGTATCCTCAGCTCGGTCGGTGACGGCGTCTACGGCGTGGACAGCCGCGGCGTCATCCAGTTCGTCAATCCCGCGGCCCTGGACATGCTCGGCCACGCCGGCGCCGAAGATCTGATCGGCGAATCGGCGTTCGACACGTTTCATCACAGCTACGAAGACGGCACGCCGGTGCCGCGCAGCGCGTGCTTCCTCACGCAATGCTACGTCCAGGGCAGCCAGGTGCCGGGTTGGCAGACCGTATTCTGGAGCAAGGCCAAGCGACCGATGCCAGTGGAATGCACGGTGTATCCAATGCAAATGGATGGTCGCCGCGAAGGCTCGGTAGTGGCGTTCCGCGATATTTCCGCACGGCGCATGCTCGAAGAAGAACTGCGCTGGCAGGCCGGTCACGATGCACTGACGAAACTGCACAACCGCGCCTGGTTCGAGACCGAGCTCGAACAGGAAATCGCCCGCCTGAAACGCACCGAACACGTGTCGCTGCTGCTGTTCCTGGATCTGGACCGCTTCAAGTACATCAACGACACTGCCGGCCACACCGCCGGCGATCAATTGCTGGTGGAAATCAGCCGGCGCCTGTCCTCGCGCCTGCGCGCCAGCGACCACATCGCGCGCATGGGCGGCGACGAATACGCGATCATCCTGCGCAACGTGAACAAGGCTGACATCGGCCAGATCGCCGATGAATTCCGCAAGTCGCTCGGCGCCCTGCCGTTCGCTTATGGCGGCAAAAGTTATCGCGTCGGTGTGTCGATCGGCGTGGCACGGATGGATCAAAGCACGCCCTCACGCAGCGAGGCAATGGCTGCCGCCGACATCGCCCTGCATCTGGCCAAGCAAAACGGCCGCAACATGATCCATGTGTTTTCTGCCGACAGCGATCAGCGTGCGCGCATGGATATGGAATTGGGCTGGTCCTCGCGCCTGGAAGCGGCGCTGAAGAACAACGGCTTCGTGCTGTGCTATCAGCCGATCCTGCCGCTGGCGCAGGTTGAATACGATCACCTGCCGGAGCAACACGGCGCGTTGTGGACGCGCCACCTGCGCCGTCGCGGGCCGCCCCAGCGCGATTTTTACGAAGCGCTGATCCGCCTGCGCGCACCCGATGGAAGCCTGGTCGCGCCGAATGCGTTTCTGCCCGCCGCAGAACGCTTCAACATGATCGCCGACATCGACCGCTGGGTGATTCGCCAGGCCTTCCAGGTGTTGCGCGACAGCCAGGAACAGCCGACCGGACTGTCGATCAATCTTTCTGCGCAGTCGCTGACCCACGGTGATCTCAGTCGCTACATCACCGACTGCTTGGTCGAATTCAACGTCGATCCACGCGCGGTGATTTTCGAAGTCACCGAATCCGGCGCGCTCAATCACATCGACGCCGTGCGCCACTTGATC
>JANXVS010000572.1 GCA_025351555.1 Pseudomonadota bacterium
CCGGAGCAGGCCGCGCGCGACAAAGAAATCGATGGTTGCATCGATTTGTGTGGCGAATTCATCGTCGCTCCAGGGCAGGAACAATTCGGCTTGGATAAAGGGATAGACGATCCGCCCCAGGCGCACGATCGATGCCCGCGTCATGCGCCGGTTGTTGAGGAAGCAGCATGCCACCCAGGCCGCAGTCGCGAACAGATGCAGCACGTTGTTGCGGAAATACGAAAGCAACACGCCGCTCTTGCCCTCGCATACCAAGAGGTCGCCGAGCGGGTGCGCGATGCGTTGTATCGCTTGCATGCGTTCGCCATAGGCGATGATCTCGGCCGCGCCCATATCGGTCACGGTCATGCGGTCCGAATACGGCAACGCCGTAAGCAGGGCACGGCTCAAGTCGATCTGGGCGAGCAGATCGGTTTCGGTCATCGCATGCTTGGGGGTGGACAGCAAGGCCAGCGCCAGCAGATTGATCGGATTGACGTCGGCGGCGCGATTGACGTTGACCAGGATGCGTTGGGCCAGCGCGTCGACGGCGCCTTTTAGCCACGCAGGCTTGGCTTCAGGATCGGCCGTCGCGGCGCGCCAATCGGGCGCGACTTCATCGAGCACCGGCCCCAAGAAGATCGGCTCACCGAAGTTCACCGCTACCGAACCGTAGTTCTGTCGCAACGCGCCGAGGCTGCGCAACAGGCCGAACCAGGATTCCTTTTGCTTCGGCTTGCCGGAAAGCTCGCCGACGTAGGAATCGCCTTCGATGATTTTTTCGTAACCGATGTAAACCGGCTGGAACACGACCGGTCGATGCGATTCGCGCAGGAAGCTGCGCAGCGTCATCGACAGCAGGCCGCCGCGGGGGCTGAGCGTGCGCCCGCTGCGCGAACGCGTGCCTTCGACAAAATATTCCAGCGATACGCCGCGCGCGAACAGTTGGCTCAGGTATTCGCGGAACACCGTCGAATAAAACGGATCCTTGAAGCTGCGCCGCAGGAAAAACGCGCCCGCGCGCCGCAGCAGCGAACCCACCAGCGGCAGATTCAGATTCACGCCCGCCGCGATGTGCGGCACCACCAAGCCATTGCGATAGAGCAGGTATGGAAGCAGCAGATCGTCGATCGTGCTGCGATGACAGGGCACATAGATGATTTCGTGTCCGGGCGCGACTTCGCGCAGTTTGTCGAAATGATGCATGCGCACGCCGCTGTAGATCTTGTCCCACAGTCCGGTGAGCAGGAATGAAGCCGAACGCACCACCAGATGCGATTGGTCGGCGGCGATTTCCCAGGCGAAACTGCGTGCCTTGGCGACGGCCCGGTCGCGCGAGATCCCTTCCCGGCTTGCGTTCGTATCGATTGCGGCCTGCACCGGAGCGGCGTTGATGACACCATCGATCAGCGTGCGCCGGTGCGACAGGTCGGGGCCAATGACCAGGGCGCGAGTGCGTTGGAAATGCACACGCAACACGCGCGAAAGCTTGCGCAGTGTGCGTTCGGGCACGGCCGAATTTTCCTCGGCGAGAATCTGGCGCAGCGATACCGACGCGGAAAACTGCACGATGGTGCCACGACCGTTCAGCAGTAGCGCCAGCAGCCGGCGGAAGCGGCCGACCACGACCCAGTTTTCCGCAAACAGCACGCCAAACCAGCCGCTCGGACGATCCGGCGCGCGGCCGACGAAGATCGATACCGGGACAAGTTGAATGTCTAGATCGGCGTTGGCGCGCACCGTATCGAGCAGTTGCGCCAGGGTTTGCGAATGCGTGCGCGAGCGCGGCCGCTGGAACAACCAACCCTCGCGCCGCGACAGCGCGAACATCGCCCGCTGCTTGCGCAAGCCGCCCAGTTGCAATGGCCGCAAGGACTCCGGCAAGCCGGCTTCACGGCAGGCCTGTTCCAGGATCAGGGTATCCGACAAACCATAACGCTCGGTGACATAGCACACCGGCAGCGTGGGATTGATCTGGGTCTGTGGCTCGGCCGGTTCGCGCCGGATGCGCAGCCAGGGTTCCAGTAACGCGCCGAGCGCGCGCAGCCACCAAGGGGCGTGAGACGCAGGCGCCGCCGGTGCGGCGGTTGGCAGAGGAGCATTCATACGCTGATTGTACGGGAGCGGCGCGAACGCGGCTGCGTGCGGCGCGAAACGGATGTTATCGCAGCGTTAAAAACGACTTCGCCCGCGGAGGGCGGGCGAAGCGCACACTTGAATACAAGGCGAACTCAGCCTTTGTTTTCGGCCTGCTTGTCCGCAGCGATCGCCGGCGCCGCCGGATTGGCGGCCTTGGCCGCTTCTTCCTGCTGGTGCTTGTTCCACTGCTCGATCGCCTGTTTGCCGTACCACTTGCCATCGACCTTGACCAGATCGCTTTCTGTCGAGAACGGCGTATCGAATGTGGTATAGCTGACCTTGACCTTGGCCGTGTCGCCGGTGGTGGAAGCGGTTTCCACCTTGATCGAATCCAGCGCCTTGTCCATGTTCAGGCCGTATACCGCAAAGACCTGCTTGACGCCGCCAAGCACGACACCGGCCTTGACCATGGCTTGGTCGTAATTCAGCGCGCGCGCTTCGTCGATCGACTTCAGGTTCAGATCACGCGCGGTCTTGCAGATCGCCGCGATCGCGCTCTTGACCAGAGCCGGATCGGTAAACTTTACGGTCTGCGCCCACTTGGCGGTCGAATCCACCAGTGCCTGGGTCTGCTGCTTCTGCTGATCGTTCAGATCCTTGCTTTGCTGGATGGCGCTCTGTGCAAAGCCCTGGCCCATCGCGATCATCATCGGCATCTGCTGCGCGGTCTTGGCGTCGAATTCCTTCAGCTGCGGCTCGATTTCGGCGTACATCTTGTCTTCGGCGCCGGGCGCGGTCAGCTTGGCCATCGTGTCAGTGAATTGCTTGCGCTCGTCCTCCGTCACCGGATCCTTGTTGACGTCTTTCGTCCAGTCGGTCTTGAGTTTGGCCAATTCGCCGGCCGGCAGGGCGTTCTGCAGGAAGGTAGCCACGTTGTTCGCACGCAGGGACGCGACCGAAGCGTTAATCGCGCCGTCCGGCGTGTTCGTCGCGGCGATCGCAGCGAGCGGAGCGGAACTGGTGCCGGGCGCGGCGGTTTCGGACGGACCACAACCGGCGGCGAGCGCGGCGATGGCGGCAGCAAGAGCGATGCGGGCGAGTTTCGTATTCATGGTGTTCCCCGGATAGTAGGTAGTGCGGTGAGGGACGGCCACTCTAGTGAGCGCCCCGGAGCTTGGCAAGCGCAGCGCGCGCTTGCGGTCATCTGGCGTTCAATTCTCCCAGATCTTCAGTCAGCCAGCAGGCTAGCCAGTCGCGCGATATGCGAGGATGCCAGTTCGCGCTTGGCATCGGCGTCCTGCTCTGCGTCGCGGCCGTCCCAATGCAGATCGTCCGGCGGCAATTCGGCGAGGAAGCGGCTCGGTTCGTTGGCGATGATCTCTCCATAGCGGCGCGATCGCGCAGCGTAGGAAATGCACAGGCGATCCTTGGCGCGGGTGATGCCAACGTAGAACAGGCGCCGCTCCTCCTCGATCCGACCTTCGGCAAGGCTGGCTTCGTGCGGCAGCTTTCCCTGCTCGACGCCGGCCAAGTATACAAAGCGGAATTCGAGGCCTTTTGCCGAATGCAGGGTCATCAACCGTACCGCGTTGCCGGGATCATCGCGGTCGGCGTGCGTCAGCAGGGCCAGCTGCGCGGCCAGATCGCCCGCACGCTCACCGCCTTTTTGCATTGCGTGAAACCAGTCGGCCAGTTCGCGCAGATTGTCCAGTCGACGCTGGCGGGCAGCGGCGTCTTTGGTGTCTGCCTCCACATGCTCGGCGTAGCGCGCGCGCCGGATAAGTTCATCGACCAGCTCCGCAGCCGGCAGCCGCCGCGACGCGGCAGCAAGTTCACCGATCATTGCAACGAAACTGGCCAGCGACGAGGCCGGTCGTGCAGCGAGTTGCTTGAGCACGCCATCACTGTGCGCCGCGTGCAGCATGGATACGCGCTGCGACTGCGCCAGTTCGCCGAGTTTTTCCAGCGTGGTCGCGCCGATATCGCGCCGCGGCACGTTGACGATGCGCAGGAACGCGGCATCGTCCTCGGGATTGGCGATCAGGCGTAGATAGGCGAGCACATCCTTGACCTCGGCGCGTTGCAGAAACGCGGTGCCGCCGGTCAAGTGATACGGCACGCGTGTCAGACGCAGTGCCTTTTCCAGCGGCCGCGACTGATGATTTCCGCGATACAGCACCGCGAATTCATGCCACGGCGATTTGTGCAGCTGTTGCTGATGCACGATTTCGGCAGCGATGCGTTCGGCTTCGTGTTCGTCGTCGCGGCAGGCGAGCACACGCAGCGGTGCGCCCTCGCCGTGCTCGCTCCACAATTGCTTTTCGTATACATGTGGATTATGCCGAATCAGCGCATTTGCCGCGCGCAGAATGCGGCCGCTGCAGCGGTAATTCTGTTCGAGTTTGAGCACCTTGAGCGCGGGGTAGTCGCGCGCCAGCTCGTCGAGATTGCCGGGATTGGCACCGCGCCAGGCGTAGATCGACTGGTCATCGTCGCCGACCGCAGTGAATGCGCCGCGCTCACCGGCAAGCTGTTTGAGCAAACGATATTGCGCGTTGTTCGTATCCTGATATTCGTCCACGAGCAGATAGCGGATGCGTTCCTGCCAGGCCGCGCGCGTCTCATCGTCGCCTTCAAGCAAAGCCAGCGGCAGACGGATCAGATCGTCGAAATCGACCGCGTTGAACGCACCCAGACGCTTCTGATAATTCGCATACACCATCGCCGCTTCGCGTTCACGGGCGCCGTGCGCTTGTGCGAGCGCCTGCTCGGGCGTGAGACCGTTACACTTCGCAGCAGAAACAAGATTGCGCAGGGCGAACAATTGATCAGGCTTGGCCGCTGCCGGCGCAAGATCCTTCACGATCGCCGCGCTGTCATCGGCGTCGAGTATCGAAAAGCCGCGCTTGAGACCGAGCTTCGCATGCTCGATCTGCAGGAACTTCAGGCCGAGCGCGTGGAACGTGCACACACGCAATTCCTGCGCTGCCTCGCCCTTGACCAGCCGCGCGACGCGCTCGCGCATCTCCCGCGCGGCCTTGTTGGTGAACGTGATCGCGGCGATCTTGCCCGGCGCGACATTCTTGCGTGCCATGAGCCAGGCAATCTTCTCGGTGATCACGCGGGTCTTGCCGGAACCCGCGCCGGCGAGCACCAGCAGCGGGCCGGCGCAATACGTCACCGCAGCGCGTTGTTGCGGGTTCATGCTCATCGACACGGGTTAATTGAAGCGGGACTCATCGGCTGCGCGCAGAAATCGTGAGCGCGGATTCTACCTGATCGTTCACTGTTGACGCGTTACACTATTGGTGCGGACGAGGAAGGACGGATGGCAAAATTATACTTTTACTATTCGGCGATGAATGCCGGCAAGACCACGACGCTGTTGCAGAGCGCCTACAACTACCACGAGCGCGGCATGCGCACCCTGATTCTGACGCCGCAGCTTGACGATCGCCATGGCGTGGGGGTGGTCGCTTCGCGCATCGGATTGAAGGCCGCCGGCCGCATGGTCGCTCGCGATGACGATTTGCTGTGCGTCGCTCGCGATGACATCGCCGTGCACGGCGCGCTGCACTGCGTGCTGGTCGACGAAGCGCAGTTCCTCAATCGCGTCCAGGTCTGGCAACTAAGCGACATTGTGGACAAGTTGCATATTCCGGTATTGGCTTATGGCTTGCGCACGGATTTTCGCGGAGAGCTTTTTGCGGGCAGTCAGTACCTGCTTGCCTGGGCCGACAACCTGATCGAGATCAAGACCATCTGCCATACCGGCAAGAAAGCGACGATGGTCGTGCGCGTCGACGAACACGGCCGTGCCGTCACCGACGGCCCGCAGGTCGAGATCGGCGGCAATGAACGCTATGTCTCGGTCAGCCGCGCCGAGTTCAAGAAGATTATCGCTGGGGAAGGGCGCATCGAACTGCAACAGGAGGATCTGCCATTGGCGTAGGAAGGCGGCAACGCAAAAAGCGAGCGACGAGGTTCATACGCTAGGCTCTCGCGCATCTCAACTTACTGCTGCCGCGACTCGAAGGCGTTGACGAAAATCTTGTCCGAGTAAAGGCGCGCAACGGCCATGTTGATATCGGTGCCGTTGAACTGAGCGTGTCCGACCGCGTAAATGCGGTCCGCGCTGTCGATCGCCAGCGCATGGGCCCGGTCATCTTCCCCGGTGGAGTTACCGTTGTAGGTTTCGAAACCGACCATGACGCCGTAAGCATTGGAACCCGGAGTGTTGCCGATAAATGTGTCGTCAAACGTACCATTTGTATTCAAGCGCGTAATGCCGAAATCAAATTCCGCTCGGCTCGGATCGAACACGCAGCCGTAGCCGGCGATGACAATCTTGCCGTCCGACTGCAGTTTCACCGCCCTTGCTTCGTCAAAGCAGTCAGTGCCTGCGTTTTCAAAGCCCCAGCCGCCGCCCGCAAACAAAGGATCCGGCGCGCTGCCATCCGCTAGGATTCGCGTGATGGCCGCAGTTTCGGAATTTTGCATTAAATTCGCTCTCCCGCCAGCGACCACGATCATGCCGTCCTTCTGAATGGCGTGGCTGAAACATACGTCGTGGTAGGGTTCGGAACCCGGATTGAAACGGAAGGTGCTGATGCCACTGTTGTTCATGCCGAAATTCGTATCCAGGCTGAGATCAGTGTGCAGTTGTGCGACGAAGCAGCTGCACGGGTATTGGGGTCAATTGGCAAGAAATTTCCGGCCACAGTAATCGTGCCATCCGGACGCAAGGCGATGCTGGCCGCTTCGGCAGAGGCACCACCCACCGGCATCAGCGAATAGGTCTGGCTCGACGGGTTGGATGACAAGTTGCTGGAAAATTCATTGACTGAAAAACCGCCGCTGACCGTTTGCCCAACACTGACAATCTTTCCGTCGGGCAGAATTCTTACGTCATTGCCACGGGTCTGCGCGATCGGGATGCTGGAGGCGAGAAACGACCCGTCCGCATGCAAGGCGAGCAACTGCTGGGCATACTGGTCAGGATTGGGATAATCGACTGTCCCGATGACAATGATGGTTCCATCGCTTTCCAGGGTCACTGCCGCCGCAACGTCATTGTTGACCCCGCCGAGATCGAAGCCGCGCGTAACCTTGCCATTGGTGCCGAACCCGGGATCACGGATTCCATTCGGCAGAAGACGCGTGATGGCGAAATCCTCATTGCCATTCGCATTGATCGCCGAACCGACAACGATGAGCTTGCCATCGGGTTGCAGCACACTGCCGTAGGCGTGATCGGCTTTGGTGTTTCCCAGATCGAACGGAATCGTGGTGCGCCCACCGACCCCGAATGTTGGATCGAGCGCGCCATCGGTCAACTGCGCGGAAGCAAGCGCGGGCAGGCATGCGCTGAAAAGTAGTGTCAGAACACTACTGTCCGGTTAAATTGCCTGTTTTGAGCCAGAGATCAAGCACTGGTGCGGGTTACAGGGTGATTTATTTTGGTGTCGACTTGAACTGCGATTGCCAAAAACCACGTACTTTCTCCGGGTTGACCGCCCCGAGGAATGCGCATGTATGTTGGCAAAACGCTGTTTGCCCAGCTTATGGAGTTCGTGCCGTGGACGAGCTTCGCTCGCATCGTGCATCGCTACGCAGGCAACTCGGGTGTG
>JANXVS010000389.1 GCA_025351555.1 Pseudomonadota bacterium
AACGATCATGCGTCGTCCCACACCTTGCGTATTGGTGTCGAAGCATAGGGCGTTGCCCGGACAGTCGCAATACGATTAGTTTTTAGTGAACACCAGCCGCCCGCCCTGCACATCCACCGCGATCGCATCGCCCGGCTGAAAACTCCCCTTGAGGATTTCCTTCGCCAGCGGATTTTCCAACTGCTGCTGGATCGCGCGTTTGAGTGGCCGCGCCCCATACGCCGGATCGAAGCCGATATTGCCGAGCAGGTCCAGTGCGTTGTCCGACAGCTTCAACGTCAGCTGGCGCTCGCCCAGGCGCTTGGCCAGATAGTCGGTCTGGATGCGCGCGATCGTCCGTATCTGCGCCTTGTCGAGGGCACGGAACACGACGATCTCATCCAGACGATTGATGAATTCCGGCCGGAAGTGCGCCTGCACCACGGCCATCACTCCCGCCTTCATCTGGGTGTAAGCCTCCTCGCCTTCGCCTTCCACGTCCTGGATCAATTGCGAGCCGAGATTCGAGGTCATCACGATCACGGTATTGCGGAAATCGACGGTGCGGCCCTGACCGTCGGTCAGCCGACCGTCGTCGAGCACCTGCAGCAACACATTGAACACGTCGTGGTGCGCTTTTTCCACTTCGTCCAAAAGTATAACGCTGTAGGGACGGCGCCTGACCGCTTCGGTCAGATAGCCGCCTTCTTCGTAGCCGACGTAGCCGGGCGGCGCGCCGATCAGGCGGCTCACCGAATGCTTCTCCATGAATTCGCTCATGTCGATGCGCACCAGCGCGTCGGTGGAATCGAACAGGAAATCGGCCAGCGCCTTGCACAGTTCGGTCTTGCCGACGCCGGTCGGACCCAGAAACAGGAATGAGCCGTTCGGACGGTTGGGATCAGACAAGCCCGCACGCGAACGCCTGATCGCATCGGCGACGGCATGCACGGCCTCATCCTGGCCTACGACGCGGGTATGCAGCGCATCTTCCATGCGCAGCAGCTTTTCACGCTCGCCTTCGAGCATCTTGGATACCGGAATGCCGGTCCAGCGCGAAACCACTTCGGCGATTTCCTCGGCCGTTACCTGCTGCTGCAACAATGTGAAACCCTTGGCCTCGGTTTCCTGCGCAGTAGAGAGCTGTTTTTCCAGCGCAGGAATTTTCCCATACTGGATTTCCGCGACCTTGGCCAGGTCGCCATGGCGCTGTGCCGTTTCGATGTCGGCGCGCGCCTGCTCGATCTGTTCCTTGAGCTTGCTCGTGCCTTGCACGGCGGCTTTTTCCGCCTTCCAGATTTCGTTGAGGTCGGAAAACTCGCGGTCGAGCTTGGCGATATCGGTTTCCAGGTCCGCCAGTCGCTGTTTGGATTCCTTGTCCTTTTCCTTCTTCAGCGCCTCGCGTTGGATCTTGAGCTGGATCAGGCGCCGCTCGAGACGATCCAGTTCCTCGGGTTTTGAGTCGATTTCCATGCGGATGCGCGAGGCCGCCTCGTCCATCAGATCAATGGCCTTGTCCGGCAATTGCCGGTCGGCGATATACCTGTGCGACAGGGTTGCTGCGGCGACGATCGCGGGATCCGTGATCTCCACGCCATGATGCACGGCGTAGCGTTCCTTCAGGCCGCGCAAGATCGCGATCGTGTCCTCGACGCTCGGCTCGGCGACGTAGACTTTCTGGAAACGCCGCTCAAGCGCCGCATCCTTCTCGATGTACTTGCGGTATTCATCCAGCGTGGTCGCGCCGACGCAATGCAGCTCACCGCGCGCGAGCGCCGGCTTGAGCATGTTGCCGGCATCCATTGAGCCTTCGGCCTTGCCGGCGCCGACCACCGTGTGCAACTCGTCGATGAACAGGATGACGTTGCCCTCTTCCTTGGCCAGATCCTTGAGCACGGCCTTGAGCCGTTCCTCGAACTCGCCACGGAATTTTGCGCCGGCAATCAGCGCCCCCATATCCAGCGACAGCACGCGCCGATCACGCAGGCCATCGGGAACTTCGCCGTTGACGATACGCTGCGCCAGACCCTCCACGATCGCGGTCTTGCCCACGCCGGGTTCGCCGATAAGTACCGGATTGTTCTTGGTGCGCCGCTGCAGCACCTGGATCACGCGGCGGATTTCCTCGTCGCGGCCGATGACCGGATCCAGCTTGGATTTCTCGGCGCGCGCGGTCAGGTCGATCGTGTATTTCTCCAGCGCCTGACGCTGGTCTTCGGCGTTTTCGCTTTCCACTTTTTCGCCTCCGCGCATCTTTTCGATTGCCGCTTCGAGTTTTGCTTTCGTCGCGCCAGCCACTTTCAACACCTGACCGACTTCGCCCTTGTCATCGAGCGCGGCGAGCAAGAACAATTCGCTGGCGACAAATGCATCGCCGCGCTGCTGCGCGAGCTTGTCGGTCAGGTTGAGCAGGCGGGTCAGATCGTTGGAGATATTGATCGTGCCTTCCTGCCCGGCCACGCGCCGTTCTTGGGTCTGCTGGGCATCGGCCCGGTGACCATCAAGGTCGAGGGCCAGCCTGATGTGCGCGCCGCCGTGCACGGCGGCTTCATCGAGGTTCGCAACAACCGCGTCACGATTCTTTCTGATGTGGCGGAGTTGGCGTCGGAGGTCGACGTGGTCCGGGCGAACGCAGCGAAGGCGCGCATGGAGGACAAGGCGCACGAACTCTCGGATGGAGCTGCCGCGGCTGCCCTTCGCCGGGCCCA
>JANXVS010000006.1 GCA_025351555.1 Pseudomonadota bacterium
GCCGGCGCCACCATCGCCGCCTATCGTCTGGCCGACACCACCCTGGCCGAAGTGGAAGATGCGGCATTTTCCACAGTGCGGCAAAGTGTCGACGCCGAGATCGCTGCCGTGAGCGCGCTGCAGGCGGCCGATCCGGCGCCGCTGTTGTTGCGGCTGGCGCAGCTGCGTGCGCAGCTGCCAGCTTTGACTACTGCCGCGCGCATGCAGGCGCCGGCAGCGCCCGTTCAAACCTCGCGGTTATGGCAGGTGCTCGGCGCCTTCGTGCAAGTGCATCACGGCGAGGATGCGCAGGCGTCCGTGGGCCTGCGCGATGCAGGTCTGGCGCGCACGCTGGCGACACTGGATCTGCGCGAAGCCGAAGCCGCGCTGCTTGCACGCGACGATGAGCGCTACCGCGCTGCGCTGGCGTCGGCGCGCTCACAGCTCACGGCGTTCGATCCAGCAGCGCCTGCGGTCGTTGCCGCGCAGGCTGAACTTGGCGTACTGGACAAAGCGCTGCTTGCACCGCCGCCACCGTCGATTCTCGGCGCCGCGCTGAAGGAACTGCGCAATCTGCGCGCCACGCATGCGCTCCATACCCCACCGAAGCCGGCGCCACCGAAGCCGGCGTCATCGGACAAACCAGGCGAGGCGCAATCGTGAAATTGTGGATTTTGCTGCTTTTGCTGCTGCTCGTCGCCTGTGCTGCCGCAATCGGCTGGCAAACGCTGGCGATCGATCCCGGCTATGTGCTGGTGAAGTTCGGCCAGACCAGTATCGAGACGACGCTGGTGTTCGCGTTCGCTGTGCTTTTGCTTGGGTGGGGATTGCTCAGTCTGATCTGGCGCGCGCTGCACTGGCCGCGGGCGGCGTGGTCGCGGCGCAGTCAGCGGCGCGGACGCGAACGCATTGCCGGTGGCCTGATCGCGCTCGCCGAAGGCCGCTATGAGCACGCCACGCGCGAGTTGGAGCGCGCCTCGCATCAAAGCGGACTACGCGCTCCCGCGCTACTCGCGGCCGCGCGTGCGGCGCACGCACGTGGCGAGAGTGTGCGTGCCGATGCGGCGCTGGATGAGGCCGCCGTGGTCGCGGCTCCCGCGGCGCTGGCCTTGCGTGCACGCTTCCTGCTGGAGCAGGGCAACGCCGATGCCGCTTTGGTGTTGCTGCGGGGTGAGGCAAAAAAATCCCCGTTGGCGCCGAGCGCGCAGCGTCTGCTCGCCGAGTCGGCACTGCTGTGTGCCGATCACGCAACGGCGCGCGATGCGCTGGCCGCACTGGTGCGATCGCAGGCGCTGACACCGGCGTCACTGGCAACGCTGGAAGCCCGCGTGCTCGCCGCAGCGCTGGCAGCCGCGCCGGATGCCGAGCGTTTGCATGCACTGTGGTCAGATCTGAGTCGTGCTCAACGCCGCGTGCCGGAGGCGGTGGCCGCGTACGCGCGCCGCGGCGCGGCGCTTGGTCAGATGCTGGCGGCGATCAGCGAGATCGAAGCGGCGCTGCGCAAGGAATGGTCAGAACGTCTGGTGCGCGCTTACGGTGAACTCGGTGAAGCCGAAGCCGACACCCGCCTGCGCCATGCCGAAGGCTGGCTGACGACGCAGCCGAACAGCACCGGCCTGCTGCTGACCCTCGGGCGGCTTTGTATACAAAGCAAACTCTGGGGCAAGGCGCGCGAATATCTGCAACGCGGCCTCGGCGTCGACCCTTCCGCGCCGCTGTGGGAAGCCTTGGGCGACTGCTGCGCCGGCCAGAATGCACCGGCGGACGCAGCACGCTGCTACCGCAATGCGCTGCGCGTTGCCCGTGGCGAGTCTGTGGAAATTCTCGGCGACGGCGATAACCGGCCGCTCGACACCCGCGCCAGCGTGGTCGAGGAGCGCAGCGAACACGGCGTACCGCGGTTGGCGTTGCCTTCGGCTGGGCGCGAGTGACTCATTCAGCGCCGAACGTGCTCAACCGCCTCGACATGGCCGTTGCGCAGATGCACCACGTATAGAAAATCGCCGCCCAGATCATAGACCCAGTCTTCGCGATAATTTTCGGTCTCGACGAAGGCACCGCGAGCCAGGCGTCGCAGCGTCGCGCCCGGCTGGGTGTTGCGTGACAGCGGCTCGCCGCAATAGGCGACCAACTCGCCGCTGCTTATGCCGGAGAGAAGTTTCGTCGGCCCGCACGAATCGCCAATGTCGTTGACGCCGTAGCCGAGCGTGTCTTCGCGCAGCAGTCGGCCGTCGCGAAACAGCATACGCACCATCAGGCGGCTGGTGCCGAAGTTGTAAAACCATGCCGTGTATACAATTTGCTGCGCGCTCTGGATAGGCGAATCGGCGCTGCTGATGACAAGCTCGTAGTGGTCCTCGATCCAGTACGGATCGCCGCAACGATCACGAACCTGGAAATCGTAATTGCCACTGCTGGTGATGCGGCTGCCGCAACGCAGCGCGTGCGCGGCGGGTGCGATCGCCAGCAGCAACAACGCAGAGAGGACAAGCCGGCCGAATGTCGTCGCGAATCGGAGATTCATGCGTCGTGGATTCCTGCGCGCGCGGTGAGAATTTGCGCCAGCACATCCGGCGCGTAGTCGAACGAATCGTAGTAAAGCCGGTCTTCCGGCAACCCGGCCTGAACAAAACTGCGCCGGCCGGCATCGATCAGCGCCGGTGGGCCGCTCATGAAGATGTCGAACGCAGACAGGTCAGGATGATCTTCCAGCACCGCCTCGTGCACCAAGCCGCTGCGCTCGCCGGCGGCGGCTTCCGGGTCGGATATCACCGGCATAAATCGCAGTGTCGGCGTAGCCTTCGCCCAAGCTTCCGGCAGCGATCGCAAATACCACTCTTGCGGTGTGCGTGCGCCCCAGTACAGCGCCATCTGGCGACGGCTGCCCAGATGCATGAAGTGCTCGATCAGGGCCTTGATCGGCGCAAAACCGGTTCCACCAGCGACGAGAATGATGGGCCGTTCGGAGTCCTCGCGCGCCACGAAAGTTCCGAGCGGCGCTTCCACGCGCAGCACCGCGCCGGGTGCCAGATCGCTGAACACGCGCTTGGTGAAATCGCCACCGGCGACGTGGCGCACATGCAACTCGATCTCCGGTCCCGTGTGCGGCGCGTTTGCGATCGAAAAGGCGCGGCGCTTGCCGCCCGCGAGCAGCAC
>JANXVS010000049.1 GCA_025351555.1 Pseudomonadota bacterium
TCACGAAACCGCTGTCGCCGACAACGCAAACCGATTTGACCGTGCGCTCGATACCAATGCCAACCAGTGCCGCGACGTCGGCGCAGGTGGTCTTGCCGGGCGTGGCGACTTCGCGCATGGCTTCGCTTGCGCCTGCGCGCGCGGGCGGCGCGAGTGCTTCGGCCAGTTCCACATTCGCGGCGTAGTCCGACGCATCGGAAAATGCGATCGCATCCTCGCCCGAATCGGCCAGCACCTGGAATTCGTGGCTGCGGCTGCCGCCAATTGCGCCGGTGTCAGCCTTGACCGCACGGAACGCCAGTCCCAGGCGCGTGAAGATGCGTGCGTAAGTCGCGTACATGTTGTCGTATTCGCGACCGAGGCTTTCCTCGTCCAGATGGAACGAATAGGCGTCTTTCATCAGGAATTCGCGCGCACGCATCACGCCGAAGCGCGGGCGGATCTCGTCGCGAAACTTGGTCTGGATCTGGTAGAAATTCAGCGGTAGCTGCTTGTAACTCTTGAGTTCCGCGCGCGCAAAATCGGTGATTACTTCCTCGGCGGTCGGGCCGTAGCAGTACTCGGCTTCCTTGCGATCCTTGATCTTGAGCAACTGGCCGCCGAACTTCTGCCAGCGCCCGGTTTCGTCCCACAACTCGCGTGGCTGGATCGTCGGCATGGTCATCTCCAACGCGCCGGCGCGATCCATCTCCTGGCGCACGACGTTCTCGACTTTCTTCAGCACGCGCAGGCCGAGCGGCGTCCATGTGTAGATGCCCGCGCCGAGTTTGCGCACCATGCCGGCGCGCAGCATCAGGCGGTGACTGGCGATCTCCGCGTCCGCGGGTACTTCCTTGACGGTGGCGAGGTGGAATCGGGAAAGACGCATGGCAATTGAAGGGTGCTTGCAAAAAGGACACGCATTGTAGCAAGGGAATGCGCAATTCCCGGCGGCCCGGTTTCCCGGCAACTGCCAGATTGCCTCCGCCTCACGACCTAGCCAGACTCCGACTGCGGATGGTTATGTACTGGCGCATGCAGGCCTAAAGTCTGCGCCGGAAACCGCACACTACCTGGGGAAGGTCGATGTCACGTTTATTCCGGCTGCAACCGCTTGCAGCGATGATCGCGTTGGCGATCGCCGCGCCTTCAGTCCACGCCGCAGGCGAACAAGCCACCTTGCCGGTGATCGAGGTCACCACCTCCAAATTACCCGAGCCGGTCGATCAGACCCCAGCCATGATTACCGTGATCGGCGGTGACGAGCTGCGGGCGCGCGGCGTCAACGATCTGCGCACCGCGCTGAGTCTGGTCGCGGGCGTGGATATTGCGCCTGGCGGCGAAGCCGGTCCGGCCAGTTCGGTGCCCGGGCTATGGGGTTTGCGCGAGTTCGATGCCTTCCTGCTGGTTGTCGACGGTATTCCCTCGGGCGGCACATTCAATCCGGCGCTGTCGACGCTGGATCTGACCAACGTGGAGCGCATCGAAGTGCTACGCGGTGCAGCGCCGGTCATGTATGGCGCGACGAGTTTCGTCGGGGTGATCCAGATTATCCATTACGCCGCCGGCGCGACCCCTGAACATGTGACGGTTGGCGCGGGGACGCGCAGCACCGGCGTTGCCTCGATCAGCGGCAATCTGCCGGATTGGGGTACGTTCAAGCAGTCACTCAGCGCGAATGCCTCGACGCAGGAGTTCAGCCAGGATCGTTCCGGCGTGGATCGCGGTCATGTTTTGTATCGTGCTGCCGGCGACACTGATCTGGGCAAGCTCCATTTCGATGTCGACGTGACCGCGCTGCGCCAGGATCCGTACAGCCCGCATCCGGTCGAGGACGGCATGTTGTCGTCGCGCTTCCCGTTGGACGCCAACATCAATCCGACCGACGCGCGCCAGGACCAGAACCGCGTGCAGTTCAATGCCGGGCTGGAACGCAACATCGGCTTCGGCGACTGGGTGACGACATTCTCGGTCGACCATTCCGACGGACACAACACACGCGGCTTTCTGCGCGATGGTTTTACCGACGATGGCGTCACGCATAATGCCGATGGCTTTCGCCAGAAAGTCACCCTGACCGATGCCTACTTCGACACGTTTATCGCGACGCATCCGGCTGAGGAATTGATCTGGACCTTCGGTTTCGATTGGTTGTACGGCAACGGCAAGCAGAACAGCGACAACTTCGAGTATGGGGTGTTGCCGAGCGGCGCCAACGCACCAGATTCGCACACCATCCAGATCGACGAATCCACCCAGCTCAAGGACAAGCGCAGCTTCTACGGCGTGTACTCGCAAGTTGACTGGAAACCGGTCGAACGCCTGGATGTGATTGCTGGCCTGCGTCTGAATCACACCAACGAAACGCGCACCGGTCAGGTCATCGATCAACACGCCGATCCCGGCATACCGCCGGAAATCGGCTCGGACGATCGCAACAAAACCCGCCCATCAGGCGTGCTCGGTGCCAGCTATGCGTTGTGGATCGATGGCAAGGATCGGCTGACCGCGTTTGCCGACTATCGCAACACCTACAAGCCCGCGGCGATCGATTTTGGTCCCGAGGCTGAAGGCGATATTCTCAAACCCGAGACGGCAAACAGCTGGGAAGCCGGCTTCAAGGGTCAGCTCGCCGATGGGCGTTTCGATTGGGAGTTTTCATATTTCCACCTGAATTTCAGCAATCTGGTCATCCCCGACAATGTCGGCGGCTTGCCGAGCCTGGCCAATGCCGGCAAGGAGCTGTTCAAGGGCGCCGAGATCGAAGGCGACTATCACGTCACCCAGGATTTCCGCGTGCGCGCAACCTATGCCTATCACAATGCGCGCTATACCGATCGGCCGGTGACGCAAGAA
>JANXVS010000098.1 GCA_025351555.1 Pseudomonadota bacterium
GCCGACGAACTGCGCGTAACCGTGTTCGATCGTGGACTGGATCAGTCCGCCCACCGCAGGATCGAGCGGACGGGTCGGATCGAACGATCCGGCCCAGCGCGTGGTGCCGACACCATCGGTGTGCACGCCGATCTTGGCCAGCGTGTCGGGGATATTCGCGAACAGACCGAAGATGCCGATCGAGCCGGTGATCGTGGTTGGCTCGGCGAAGATGCGGTTCGCGTTCATCGAAATCCAGTAGCCGCCGGAAGCGGCGACATCGCCCATCGATACGATTACCGGCTTGCCCGCGGTGCGCGTCAATTCGACTTCACGGCGGATCAGCTCCGAGGCAAACACTTCACCACCGGGCGAATTCACGCGCAGCACCAGCGCCTTGATCTTGTCGTCCTCGCGCGCGGCGCGGACCAGTAGCGAAGTCGACTCACCACCGACTGTGCCGGGCGCCTGATCGCCGGGGACGATCTCGCCTTCGGCAACGACCACGGCGACTTGCGCACGCGTATCCGGCAGGCGTGCGCGCTCGATGCGATGCAGGTAATCCTGGAAATCGATCTGGCGGAAGGTCTTTTCGTCCTTCACGCCTTTTTCGATCAGCAGGCTGCGCGCTTCGTCGCGCGTGGCGAGGCGATCGACGAGTTTTTGTTTCAGCGCAAGCTGGGCCAGATCGCCCTCGGTGGCCGCGACCAGTTCGGGATAATTCTGGATTTGGGTAGAAAGTTGCGTCGCGTCGAGCTTGCGCGCAGTGGATATATCCTTCAGATAATCGCCCCAGACGCCGTTCATCCAGTAAAGATCGGCGTCCTTGGCTTCCGGCGACGCGTCGTTGCGCACATAGGGTTCAGCCGCGGATTTGTATTCGCCGACGCGGAACAGGTGCACGACGACGCCGAGGTGATCGAGTGCATCCTTGTAGTAGCTGCGGTAACGACCCAGGCCTTCCAGCAACACTGCGCCCTGCGGATGCAGCAGGATCTGATTTGCATGCGCCGCAAGGTAGTACTGGCCTTGGCTCATGCCGTTGGAAACCGCGATCACCTGCTTACCGCTTAGCTTGAAATGATCGATCGCCGCGCCGATCTCGTGCAGACTGGCCAGCCCGGCACCTTCGATCTCGTCCGGAATCAGCACCAGGCGCTCGATGCGTGTGTCGTCCGCGGCGGCGGCAATGACGTCGAGAATGTCGCGCAACTGCACTTCGTGGATCTTGTCGCCGAACACACCGGCGAACGCGCGCTGCGCCGGAGCACTCGTATACTGTTCCACAATGTTTCCTTGTGGATCGAGTACCAGGGCGCTGCGCGCGCGCAGCGTCGGCGCGCTCGCGCGCAGGGCGAGGATGAACACGATCAGCAGGAACAGAAAGATCAGGTTGAACGTCAGGCGCCGGGCGAAATTCAGCGTCGCCCACAGCCCCTTGAACAGGCCGACGATAAAACCGGGTTTCTTGTCCGCCATTTGCGTATCTCCAAACGATATTGCGAGCGTACCTTAAAGGCTGCGACCCACGCATGCACCGCAAGTCATGGCACACCCCAGCGCCGCGCCATGCGCACATCACCCCTGATAGTTTCGCGCGAGGCGCGCGAAACGCACAAACAGCAGCAGGGCCGCGCCGGTGAGGCCGGCGATCAGCCCGATCCAGATGCCGCGCGCGCCTAGCCCCAAGCCGACGCCCAGCCAATAGCCGAGTGGCATGCCGATACCCCAATAAGCCAGCACGGTGATCAGCATCGGCACGGTGGTGTCCTTCAAGCCGCGCAGCGCGCCATTGGCGGTCACCTGGATGCCGTCGGAAAACTGGAAGATCGCGGCCAGCAAGAGCAGCTGCGCGGCCAGCGCGGCGACGTCGGCGTCATCGGTATACAAGGCCGCAATGGCATGCGGAGCCAAGGCCATCGCCGCGCACGACACGGTTTGCGTGAGCAGCGACACGCCAATGCCGACGAAACCGGCGTAACGCACGCCGTCGGCATCGCCGCGACCGACCGCGCGGCCGACGCGTACCGTGGTCGCCATCGCCACGCCGAGCGGCAGCATGAAGGCGACCGAGGCCACATTGATCGCGACCTGGTGGCTGGCCACGATCGTCGTGCCAAACGAGCCGATCAGCAGTGCGGCGGCGACAAACAAACCCGCTTCCATAAGCAAGGCCACACCCATCGGCACACCCAGGCGCAACAGTCCGAAGATCGTATGCCAATGCGGCCAGTCGAAACGTGCGAACGGCGCGAACGGGCGATAGTGGCGGCGCGCAGCGATATAGCCGGCAAACGCAACGAGTTGCAGCCATAGCACGATCGCTGTGGCCATGCCCGAGCCCTGCGCTCCGCGCGCAGGCAGGCCGAAAACGCCATACATGAGCACATAGCCGATCGGCGCCAGCAGGACCAGTCCGAGAAAGCCGAAGTACATAGTCGGGCGTGTCAACGCCAAACCTTCGGACAATCCGCGCAATGCGAAATAACCGGTCAGCGCCGGCGCGCCCCAGGAAATGGCGCAGAGGAATTTCTGCGCATCTTCCACAATGGGCAAACCTATACCGATCGCCCGCAACAGCGGTTCGGCATAACGCGCGCCGACGAACAATGCGAGGCCCAGCGCCAGCGCCAGCCATAGCGCCTGACGGAACAGAGCGCCGATCTTGTCCTGCGCGCCCGCGCCAGCCAACTGCGCGACGGACGGCGGCAACGCCAGCATCATTCCGATGGCGGCGACGATCGCCAGAGTCCACACGCTGGTACCGATCGCGACGGCAGCCAGGGTCTGCGCATTGAAATGCCCGGCGAGCAGCACATCGACGACATTCATGCCCATCGCAGACAGCTGCCCGAGCACCAATGGCGCGGCCAGTACCAAGGTGTCGCGGAATTCGCGGCGCCAGCGCGCCGGCTCATTGCGGAAACTGGAAAGCATGCGTAATCGGGCGAGCGCGGCAGCACAGTGTAGCCCAAGCCGTGACGTTTGCCGGCTGCGACGCGGGCTCGGAATCAGCTAAAGTGCGGCCGATGAATACTTCCGACACGACTAGCGCGACGCCGGACCCAGCCGCCACGAACCCACCCGCCCCAGCGCCCGTGACGAAGACCCTGTGCGCCAATTGCGGCGCCGAGTTGCATGGCTCGCATTGCCACGCCTGCGGCCAGCCGGTCAAGGGCATGATCCGGCCGCTGTCGAGCATGCTGCACGACGTCGCCGACACCATCCTCAACATCGACTCGCGCATTTTTCGCAGCCTGCTCCCGCTGTATTTCTCTCCGGGCTATCTGTCCACCGAATACTTCGCCGGCCGGCGCGTGCGCTATGTCACGCCGTTCCGTCTGTATTTTTTCCTGAGCGTGGCGGCGTTC
>JANXVS010000135.1 GCA_025351555.1 Pseudomonadota bacterium
ATCCCCCTGTCTGGCGCGCGACTATAGGGGCAACTGCAGGGGCATGCAACTAGGTCTCTGGATGTAGACAAGCTGTTGCAAACTACAAGTTTCGTTACCGTGACGTGCGTCACATTCTTGTGGCGCAAACCGAAAAAAGCCAAAAAAAAACCCGCGGTCGAAAGCCGCGGGGTCGAAGGGTATTGCCTAAGCCGAATGCTCGGTTTAGCTAGTTCTCAAAGTCGGCAACCATCGAAACCATCACTGAACACCAGATCGCCGTTTGCAGACACGCTGAAATTCTTGCTCGTGCCGGTCAGAGTTGGCGTGGGAGTGACCGTCGCCGTAATCTGCAAGCTCGCTGCCACCGTATAGAAACGCTGGCCGCTGATCAGGGTCGCGACACTGCTGCTCAAGTTGACGCTGCCCAGATCGAAAGTCCCGCATGGCGTGGCGATGGTGAAGTCGACGCTGCTGGTGTCGGCGATCAGGTTGCCGTACTGATCCTGCTCGGTGACGGCGATCGTACCCAGGGCATCACCCTGGTTTAGTGGCGCCGGTTGCACCGTAAACACCAAGGTCGGAGCGTCGGGCGTGATGTTGAACGACGTGCTCGTTGCCGTCAGTGGCGTCGAACTGCTGTCCGCGGCGGTCAGCGTGTACGAGCCGGCGACAGTCAATACCGCGTCGGCGAAAGTCGCGTTGCCGCTGGCATCCGTTGGCTGTGGACTCGTCACCGATAGCGTAGCTCCGTTCGGGCCGCTGGCAATCGACAGGCTGATGTTGTCGCCCGACACCGCATTGTTGAAGCTGTCCAAAACGTTCACGACGATTGCCGGAGCATTGGCGACGCCCGCGACGGCGTCGCTCGGCTGCTGAGTGAAGCTGATCGTCGCTGGCTTGCCTGCCACGATATTGAACTGGTTGCTCGTGGCCGGCGTCAGCACGGTCGTGGTGTCGGTTGCGGTCAACGTGTAGCTGCCAACCGCAGCCAGCCCGACGTTGAATGTCGCGTTGCCGGCAGCGTCGGTGCTCGCCGTCGTCGTACCGGACAGGGTGCCCGGGCCGGTCCCGACTGCCAGGGTGATGCTTTCGTTCTGGACCGACTGGTTGTTCGCGTCGACTACATGCGCAACCAGCGGGATCGTGGCACCGGCGGTAATATTGGCGCCAGTGCTGGGCTGCGTTGTAAAACTGATCGAGGCAGCCGGGCCTGGGGGGCCGCAGCTCGGGAACGTGAACGAGCCGATGCGCGTGCTCCAGTTGAACGTGCCATCCGCTTTCAGGTACTCGCTGGTGAACCAGAAGGTGCAATCGTCGACCGGGTCGATCGTCATGGCGCTGTAGTCGCCCCAGCGGTTCAGGCCGTTACCCTGCGAGCCCGCGCCGTCGAAAACCGACGTCTCAGCCTGCATCGTGCTCGGTGTGTCGCTGGCCAGTCGGCCGGTATAGCGCACGGACGGATGGAGCGAGCTGCTGGACACGCTGTAACCCAGCGCCATGTCGCCCAGCCTGTCCATGCCGATCGAACCCATCCAGCGATAGTTGGCGTCCGGTGCAAACGTGGATTGCTGGTAGACAAGCGGTGTCGCTCCCGGGCTGCGGATCTCGTACCAACGCACGCCCGTACTGGAACCGGCTGTCACCGAATGATTCACGACCAAGGATTCATGATCGCCAAAGTTGCGATAGGCCGGACGGAACATCAATCGATCGGCCAGCGAATCCAGCTGCGCGGCTTTCTGGTGGCCGATCTTGGGTTGTGCAATGCATGAGCCGCCGTTGCACGCGGCCGAGAACGCAGCCACCGGGATATTGGTCGGGGCAGACAGCGTCGTGTTCGCCGGCGTGGCCCAATCCACATGGAACTTCCACAGATTGAGCGAGTTTGCACCAAAGTTCAGCAGGTAGTTTGGCGAACCGGCCGGCGGCGCGGTTGCGCCATCCACATCGGCCGGCAATACGCCGCCGAAACTGCTCGTCAACTGGAAGCATTGCTGCGTCGCCGCGGCACCACTCAGCATCGCAGTGCGGTCGTACGCGCACAGTTGCGAGCCGGCGAACGAGTTGCCATTGAACATGTTGAACGTGGTGTAGTAGCCGTCTGGCCACACGCCCATCTTCGGGTAGTCGGGGAAGATGCTGCCGTACGCGAACGAATAGCGGTTGTAGGCGCCGGTCGCGTCGCTGGTCTGGGACACCGCAACGCATTGCAGATACGGCGTTGCGCTGACGGCAAATTGCGAAACTATCCAGCGATTGGCCGCTTTGTCGTAAACCACCACGGCATCGCCATCATTGCTCGTCTCGCACTGACCACCGAAACCTGACCATAGTGTGTTGGTCGGCACCGGGCCGTACGCAACACTCTTGTCCGCCTTGTTGAACACCGCCAAGCCGACGTTGACGACCTGCACGAACTGCGTCGCGCCGATCGCACCGACCGTATCCGGCGGCGCATATTGCACGGTAAAGGATCCCTGCGGGCCGCTGAAGCCGTTACCTACGCCGTCCACTCCGGTCTGGAAATTGGGAGCAAAGACACTGGATCGGGCGGAATCCTGCACCGCACCGTCCTGCTGGCCCGGCGGCACATACGGCAGCGGGATGTCATGCTCGACACGGTCGTGGAAACGCGAATAGCCATCCGGCTGCGGCACCGCATTGCGCAACGAAGGCAAGGTGTCGTGATGGACCGCGGGCGAAACCTGTATTGACGCGTGATCCTGAGCAAATGCAGGCACGGCGAGCATGCTTGCGAAAACAAGGCTGACAAGCTGCAATCGGTTCATCGTATTCGATCCTGTGATGCTTGGGGAAAGTGGGCTTTGTGCGGCCTGCGAAACTGCAATCCATGCCCTATTGGGTTCCGCCCGGCGGCGGACTATAGATGCCGTCATGGATGGATACAAGACGAAACATGCCTATCCATATGTAAAAAAATCCCGCAGCCGAAGCCGCGGGATTGCAATTATTGCTCTGAACCGTTTAGCGGCTCAGGGATTGCCTATAAACGACAACCCTCGAAACCGTCCGCAAACAGCAGATCGGAATTTGGCAGCACGTTGAAGTACTGACTCGTGGCGTTGAGCGTTCCGGTGGTCGCATTGATCTGCAAGCCCGGCGTTGACGTCAATGTGTAAAACACCTGCTTGCTGTTGAGCGTTGCCACACCATTGACCATGGCAATGTTACCCAAATCGACCGATCCGCCGCAGGCTGCGATGGTGAAGTCCACGCTGCTGCTATTGTCGATGATCGTATTGCCGTTGCCGTCTTGCACGGCTACAACCACCGTACCCAATGCATAACCTTGCGTTACATTCGCCGGTTGCGTGGTAAACACGAGCACATTCACTGCAAACTTCGCGATCACCGCGCAGTTGGTCGTAATTGCGCTACTGGTCCAGTTGTTGCCTGCGCCCTGCGTCACCGTGCACGTATTACCCGTCACACTCGCGACGTGGTAGCCACTGACTGGCGTCACCACAAAGGCTGCCATGCTATCAGAGTTCACCGTCTGCGACGGCGGCGTGATCGTACCGTTGCCGCCAACGGTGTTCGCCGTCACGATGTACGTGTTGATCGCAAATGTCGCGGTCACCGCGCAATTGGCCGAGATCGCGCTGCTGGTCCAGTTGTTACCCGAGACGTGCAGCACCGTGCAGGTATCGCCGCTCACGCCTACGACGTGGTAGCCACTGGCTGGCATCACCGTGAAGCTGGCCGTGCTGCCGGAGTTCACCGTCTGCGATGGCGGTGTGATCGTGCCATTGCCCACGGCTGTCGCCGTCACCGTGAAGGTGTCGATCGCAAACGTCGCGGTCACTGCGCAATTGGCCGAGATCGCACTGCTGATCCAGGTCGTGGTCACGCCTTGCTGTGTCACTGTGCAGGTGTCGCCCGTCACGCTCAGGACGTGATACGTCGCTGCCGGCGTCACCGTGAAGCTGGCCGTGCTGCCGGAGTTCACCGTCTGCGATGGCGGTGTGATCGTACCGTTGCCGCCGCTGGCTGACGTCACCGTGTAGGTGTCGATCGCAAACGTCGCGGTCACTGCGCAATTGGCCGAGATCGCACTGCTCACCCAGGTCGTGGTCGCGCCTTGCTGTGTCACCGAGCAGGTATCGCCGACTACACTCACTACGTGATACGTCGGATCTGGCGTCACCGTGAAGCTGGCCGTGCTGCCGGAGTTCACTATCTGCGATGGCGGCGTGATCGTGCCATTGCCCACGGCTGCCGCTGTCACCGTGAACACGGGTATTACATTGATACAACCAAGCACACTCACGTTCTGGCCATCAGGATTGGT
>JANXVS010000143.1 GCA_025351555.1 Pseudomonadota bacterium
CGCTGCATCTTGTCCAGGCGAGTGTTCCGGCCATTGAAACCAGCCTGTGGCGGGCGGCGACGTCGATCGATGTGCAAAGCGGGCGCGTAGAGTTGATCGAACAATATGTCGGTGCGGAGGGCGCTGAAGTACTCGGCGTGCATGAGGTGCAGATCACGCTCGGGCAGCAAGCCGAACTGGATGCGATCTGCTGGTCCGATCTTGCGGACACGGTGTCGCTGCTGCGCCGGGAAATCCTCAGAGTAGGTACCGACGCGGTATACAAAGTCACCCAGGCGCATTTCGGCGGTCGCCTGCAACGCTTCGAATCAGCGGTCGATCTTGCCGGGAGCAACGCGACATGCCACGCGCGCGGAGTGTTTGCCTTGCGTGGGCGCCAGCATGTGGACGTCCATCTGGATGTGCGCCACAACGCGCGCGACACTGTCAGCGACGTGCTCTGGCGCGGTGTTGCAGACCAGCGTGCTCGCGGCATCCTGCATGGTGCGATCAAAGTGGCGCCGGGTGCGGATGGTGCCGATGCGCGCCTGCAGACCAAGAACCTGTTGCTCTCGCCGCACGCGGAAATCGATGCGCAGCCGGTGCTGGAAATTTACGCAGATGAAGTCAAGGCGGCACACGGGGCGACTGTCGGCCAGCTCGACGAAACCGCGTTGTTCTATTTGCGTTCGCGCGGCTTGCCGGTCGCGACCGCGCGCAGCCTGCTGATTGCCGGATTCTGCCGCGAAGCGTTCGCTGGCATTGCCGATGTCGATTTGCGTGGTCGGCTCGACGCGCTGTTGGTCGAGCGTCTGCCGCAGACTGCCGAGATCGCGACATGAACGCGCGTGCGCACATTGCGGCCGCCTTCGACCCGCTGCACTACCGCACGGATTTTCCGCTGCTCGCGCGCAGCGTGCATGGCAAGCCGCTGATCTATTTTGACAACGCGAACACGGCGCAAAAACCGCAATCGGTGATCGAGTCGGTCGATCGTTTCTACCGTGAAACCAATGCGAACGTCGCGCGCGCGATGCACGCGCTCGGCGAGGAAGCGACCAGCGCCTACGAGGCGACGCGCGATAAGCTCGCGCGTTTCATCAATGCGCCGGCGCGCGAGGAAGTAATTTTCACCAGCGGCACCACGCAGTCGATCAATCTGGTCGCCTACAGCTATGCGCTGCCGCGCCTGCAACCCGGTGATGAAATCCTGGTTACGACGATGGAGCATCACGCCAATATCGTGCCGTGGCAGCTCGTGTGCGAACGCACCGGAGCGAAATTGAAAGTCGCGCCGATCACGCAGAGCGGAGAGCTCATTGTCGATCGTTTCATCGAGCTGTTGACGCCATCGGTGAAGCTCGCCGCCGTGACCCATGTTTCAAACGTACTCGGCACGATCAATCCAATGCGCGAATTGGCGAAAGCCTGCCGCACGCGAGATATCCCGTTGCTGGTCGATGGCTCGCAGGCGGCGCCGCATCTGACGATCGATGTGCAGGCACTCGGCTGCGACTTCTACGCGCTGACCGGGCACAAGCTGTTTGGCCCCACCGGCACTGGCGCCTTGTGGGCACGACGCGAACTGCTGGAAGCCATGCCGCCGTTTTTCGGCGGCGGCGAAATGATAAAGACGGTAACTTTTGAAAAAACCACATTTGCGGATTTGCCGGCAAAATTCGAGGCGGGCACGCCGAATATCGCCGGTTTCGTCGGCCTCGGCGCCGCGATCGACTACGTCAATGCGATCGGTCGCGATCGCATCCAGACCTACGAGCGCGAACTGCTCGATTATGCGACAACCGCATTCAAGTCCGTGCCTGGCCTGCGTCTGTTCGGGGAAGCGCCGCACAAGGCTGCCGTGCTCGCGTTTCTGATCGACGGCGTGCATGCGCATGATCTGGCCATGCTGCTCGATCATGAAGGCATCGCTGTGCGCTCCGGCCATCACTGCGCGCATCCGCTGATGCAGTTCTACGGTGTGCCGGCGACGCTGCGCGCCTCGCTTGCGTTCTACAATACGCGCGACGAAGTTGATCGCTTTATTGCGGCGCTGACGCGGGTGCGCAAGCTGCTCGCCTGAAGCGTCGAACCTGACTATACAATTTGGAATTGTGGATTCACGATGAACGCTATCGTCTCCAACCCCTGTTTGCTGTTCCGTGGCGCAACCCCCGCCGACGTCGCCGCGATCGTGGCTCTCGTCGAATCTGCCTACCGCGGCGACGTCAGTCGCAAGGGCTGGACGACCGAGGCCGATTTTCTCGAAGGCCAGCGTGTCGATTCGGCAGGGGTGGCCGAGGTGATTACAAAGCCGCATAGCCGCGTACTATTGGCTGAGCGCCCTTCGACAGGCTCAGGGCAGGCTGGTGGACTCATGATCGCCTGTTGCCATATCGAAAAGCAGGGTGACGCCTGCTATTTCGGCATGTTTGCGGTGAATCCGGAATTGCAAGGTGGCGGAACCGGCAGCCGGATGATGAACGAGGCCGAACGCATCGCGCGCGATGAGTGGAAATGTGTACAAGTGGAAATGACCGTAATTTCGATCCGCGACGATTTGATCTCGTGGTACGAACGCCGCGGTTACCGGAGCACCCGCGTGTTCAAACCATTTCCGTACGGTGACGACCGCTTCGGCATACCCAAACGTGACGATTTGCGCTTCGAGGTATTGGCAAAGGCGCTATGAATCACTGGATTCGCGTCTGCGCGCAGTCCGAACTCCTGGTGGGGGAGTTCAAGCTGGTCTACGACGGCGACGTGCCGATCGCCGTATTCAATATCGACGGCGAACTCTATGCAATCGAAGACGTCTGCACCCACGACGGCGGCGATCTTGCCGGCGGCGAGCTGCATGGTTACGAAATCGAGTGTCCGCGCCACGGCGCGCGCTTCGACCTGCGCACAGGCGCTGCGCGCTGTCCACCGGCCTACGAATCCACCGCGACCTTCCCGGTGAAGGTGGAGAACGGTGCCGTGTATACGCGCGATGATCGCTGGGATTGATTTCTCGCTTCGCCCTGACATCGAGGTCATCCAGGTCTCGAATACCTTTGTATTGACAAAAGAAGTTAGTTAAATGAGAATCGTTCTCAGTTAGCTTATCGCTACGTTTTGGCCGCATGCTGCTGCGCCGACCCCCATGTATACAAAGGTAGAAGGAGAAGGGATTATGCGACGTACTTCGCTTGCGCTTGCCACGGCGACCTTGTGCGCGATGCTGTCGCCAGCGGTGCGTGCCGATGAGACGAGCTTGCAGGCCGAGGTGAATGCGCTGCGCGCCGAAATCGCCGCACTCAAGGATGAAGTCAGACAGATGCACAGCGCGTCCGCGGCCAAGCCTGCGCCGGCTTTGGCCGGTGCCGTCACGTCGCCGGGTCCGGGTCCAGCTGTCGCGAATATCGCCAGTGCACCACAGACCGCGGCGACTCCCGAGAACACGGGTACGACGCTGTGGGGTTACGGCCAGATCGACTACAACCGTCCCACGGCGCATGCGGCGGATGCCCGCGCAGACCTGTCGCGCGCCGTGATCGGCTTCAATCACGTGTTCGACGATAGTACGAGAGTCTACGGTGAGCTGGAGTGGGCGCATGCGGTGACGTCGGCCAGCGATCAAGGCGAAACGGAAGTCGAGCAGGTTTACGTCGAACACGCACTGGCGCCGAACTACGGCGTGCGTGCCGGGCTCATGCTGGTTCCGCTCGGCTTGCTCAACGAACATCACGAGCCGACCCAGTTCTACGGTGTGGAACGCAACTTTGTGGAAACCGCGATCATTCCCAGCACCTGGCGTGAAGGCGGTGTGGCCGGTTACGGCAGCACCGATTCGGGTGTCAGCTGGAATGTCGGCATCGGCACCGGGCCGGATTTGAGCAAGTGGGATGCGACGTCGGCCGACGGTCGCGAATCACCGCTCGGCAGCATCCATCAGGAACTGCAATTGGCCAAGGCGCACGACCCCTCGATCTACGGCGCAGCGAACTGGCAGAGCGTTCCCGGCCTCACCGTCGGTGGCGGCGTGTTCACCGGCAAGATCGGCCAGGGCACGCCGGATTTCGCAGCGGACACAGCACGGCTCGTGCTTGGTGAAGCACATATACGCTGGCAGCCGGGTCCGTTTGATTTCGCTGCATTGTATACTCGCGGCTCGATCAGCAATACGCAGGCGCTCAATGCCAGCTTTGCCGGCGAGCCGACGCCGGTGCCGAAGTTCTTCTGGGGCGGCTACGCGCAAGGCGCCTGGCGCGCGCTGGAGTGGAACCAGTCGAGCCTCGCGCCATTCTTGCGCTACGAAATGTTCAACACCGGCGCGGCCTACGCGGGGCAGGTGCAGGGTTCGACCACACCGGCGCTGCCAACCGAGCGCGTGTGGACGCTCGGCGCCAATTACTATCTGAATCCAAACGTGGTATTCAAGATCGACTATCAGAATTTCAATCGCGACGATCTCGCACTCGGCTACGGCGATCGTTTGGATCTCGGCATTGGGTATCAGTTCTGATCATGCATGTTCGCTGGTTGGTTCCCATCGGTGTCGGCGCAAGCTGCGTCGCGCACGTCGCGCATGCGGCACAGTACATGACGATCAAGCAGGCGCAACACGCGGCGTTCCCCGCGGCCACGAATTTCGTTCTCGACGGGGCGACGCTTGAGCAGGCCACTGCTTCCGGCGCGGCGGCGAAAATCTGGCGAGCCCGCAACGGCGAACAGCACTTGGGCTGGATCGTGGAGGATCGTGTGATCGGCAAAAGTGAGGCAATCACTTACGCGCTCGCGCTTGACGCGAATGGCGCCGTGCTCTCGCTCGAGATACTCGACTACCGCGAATCGCACGGCGGCGAAATACGCCTCGCGCCGTGGCGCAAGCAGTTCGTCGGCAAGACAGCGCATGATCCGGTCGCGCTGAATCAGGACATCAAGAACATCTCGGGCGCCACCCTGTCGTGCAGGCATATCACTGAAGGGGTGCAGCGTTTGCTGCAAGTATACGAACGCGTGCTGCGCGTGAAGGTGCCGGGCTGAGCCATGGTCGACGTCGTCCAGCGCATGCGCCCCTGGCTGGGAACCTTCGTTGCGATTCGCGTCGAGGGTATGGCTGAAACCGATGCCATGCGTGCCATCGACGCTGCATTTGCCGAGATCGCGGCAATCCACGGCTTGATGAGCTTTCACGAAGCTGACAGCGATCTTGCGCGCCTGCATCGCGCGCCCGCTGGTACCTGCGTGTGCGTGGACGCGCGCACGCGCGAGGTGATCGAGTGCGCGTTGCAGATTGCAGCAGCTTCGTGCGGCATCTTCGATCCGACCGTCGCCGCACAGCAGGTCGCCCGGGGATATCTGCCGCGGCCGGATTCACTTTTTACGCCCGACCCGCATGCAAACTGGCGCGATATCGACCTTGTCGATCACGATGGCGTGCGTTTGCGCCGTCCATTGTGGCTGGACCTGGGGGGCATTGCGAAAGGTTACGCGGTCG
>JANXVS010000180.1 GCA_025351555.1 Pseudomonadota bacterium
AATGGGCATGGCGATGATGGGCTCGGGCAGCGCCCGTGGCGAGGATCGCGCGGTGGCGGCGGCCGAAGCGGCCATCAACAATCCGCTGCTGGAAGATGTCAACTTGTCCGGTGCCTGCGGCATCCTGGTCAACGTCACTGCCGGGTCGAACCTGACCATGCGCGAGTTCGACGAGATCGGCCAGGTGATCCAGCAGCTGTCGTCCGAGGATGCGACCGTGGTGATCGGCACCGCGCTCGATCCGGACTTGCAGGACGAGGTGCGTGTGACTGTCGTGGCGACCGGCCTGAACCGTGCGTCGCGTCAAAAAGAGGCCGTGGCGGCGCAGCGTCCGCGTATCGTGGCCCGTACCGGCACCGATGACATGCCTGTGGACTACGCGCCGCCGTCGCGTCCGGCGCGTCCAACCGCGCCCGAGGCGCCGAAAAAGGCCAGTGCGGCTGCCGGCGAGGCGCAGGTCGACTATCTGGACATTCCAGCATTTCTGCGGAGGCAGGCGGACTGAGCGTGGTTCGCTAAGTAGGCTGCAAGCGCGGCGGCGCAGCCGCGCGACGACCAGTTTCCCGCAGTGCTCACGAGCGCACTGCGGGATTTGCTCGCATCTATGTTGCATATCTACCACATTGTGGGGTAATTACACCGATTTACTTTCGCCGCTCTTTCCCCTGTGCTACGATTCCGCGCGTTTTGCTGCTCCCGCCCCAGGGGACAAATAAGAAAATGATCAGACAACGTACGCTCAAGAATGTGATTCGCGCGACGGGTGTCGGTCTTCACACGGGTGAAAAAGTCTATATGACGCTGCGTCCGGCAGCCGTCGACACGGGCATTGTGTTCCGTCGCGTAGATTTGGCCAGCCCGGTGGAAATCCGCTCCGCTTGCGAAAACGTCGGCGATACCCGCCTGTCCACGACCCTGGTCAAGGGCAATGTGCGCATCGCCACGATCGAGCATCTGCTTTCGGCCATTGCCGGACTCGGCATCGACAACGCCTATGTGGACTTGTCCGCGCCGGAAGTGCCGATCATGGATGGCAGCGCCGGCCCGTTCGTCTTCCTGCTGCAATCGGCAGGCATTGAAGAGCAGGCCGCCGCCAAACGGTTCGTCCGCATCAAGAAACCGGTGACGGTGCGCGATGGCGACAAATGGGCGCGCTTCGAGCCGTTCGACGGCTTCAAGGTAGGTTTCTCGATCGATTTCGATCACCCGATCTTTACCCGCCGCACCTCGAGTGCGGAAATCGACTTCTCGACGACTTCATTCGTCAAGGAAGTCAGTCGCGCACGTACGTTCGGCTTCATGCGCGACATCGAAATGCTGCGCGAAAAGAATCTTGCGCTCGGCGGTTCGATGGACAACGCGATCGTGCTCGACGATTACCGCGTGCTCAATGAAGACGGCCTGCGCTACGAAGACGAATTCGTCAAGCACAAGATTCTCGACGCGATCGGCGATCTGTATCTGCTCGGTCACAGCCTGATCGGCGCGTTCTATGGTCACAAGTCTGGACACGAGCTCAACAACAAGCTGCTGCGCGCGCTGATCGCCGATGCCAATGCATGGGAAGAGGTTAGCTTCGACGATCCGGCGAAGGCGCCGATCTCGTATGCGCATCCGGCCCAGGCAATGTAATTAACGAAAATCTGCTGATCGTCACGATAAAGTGGCGACCGGTGAGCGCATCATTTGCGCTGCACGGAAGATGAATCCTCGGCAAGTGCTGCCAACTGGAGAAATACGGCCGCAAGTTCTGGGTCGGGCAGGGAGCGTGCCGCTGTCTTGAGATGTTCCGCAGCGGTTTTTGAAAGGGGCTTGCGCCTAGTCTGCTCCGGGGGAACGGGGGGCAGGCGTGCCACTTTCACGGCAAATTTTTCGATCTTCAAGCCCGAGACTACCCGGGCTTCGGCCATAAGGGCGGTTTGGTAAAACCGCAATTTGGCTGCCCAGACCGAAGAGCTTGCCAGAAAGACAAGCCGCCCGGCTTGCACATCTGCCAGACAACACTGGCGGCGAAGTGCATCCGGTAGCGGTTGGCGTAGTTTTCGATCCAAAGCATCCAACGCGCGCGCGCGCGCTGTCAGCGCGGCGACGGGGGAACACTCTCCGATTGTTTTGGAGAGTGAGGTTTTTTTTGGATGCGTGGTCGAAGACTGCATGGCGTAAACCTTATGCGAATTCACGCCTCATGAACATCATTATCGTTGCCAAGCCTCACGCGACGCCAACCACACTGGATCTGAAGTGCTGGCGCGTGCGCACCAAGCTCGTTTCTCTGTTCAGCGCGTGTCTGCTCCTGTTTGCCGGTATTGGCTTCGGCGCGGCCCTGCTTGTTGCCAGCCCGCGCGACCATACCCTGCGCGATGTGGACGCTTTGCGTGTGCAGATCGACGCGCAAAAACAAGGCGTTGATCGGCTGGAAACCTCCTCGCGCCGTGATCTGGATGCGCTCGCGATGCAATTGGGTGAACTGCAGGCGCAGGCACTGCGACTCAACGCGCTCGGCCAGCGTCTGGCCCAAGTCGGCAAGCTTGACGATGGCGAATTCAATTTCAGCGTCGCGCCAGCGATGGGCGGCCCGCAAGACCCGGCCGCAAAACCGCATAAGCTGAATTTCGACCTGTCCGGTAATATCGCGCAGATGCGCAGCCTGTTCGACTACCAAGAAACCCAGCTAACCGTGCTCGAAGACCTGCTGCTCGACCGCAATGTCGATCGTGCCTTGGTGCCGAGCGGTTATCCGGTTGCGACCGGTTACATCGGCTCCGGATTCGGCGAGCGTACCGATCCGATCAACGGCGAGGCCGAACATCACCTCGGTCTGGATTTCGATGCACCGGCAGGTACCGACATCCGCGCCGTCGCCGATGGTGTGGTCACCTGGAACGGTGAGCGCAGCGGTTACGGCAACGTCATCGAGATCGATCACGGCAACGGCTACATGACCCGCTACGCGCATAACCAGAAGAACCTGGTCGCTGTCGGTCAACGGGTGCATGCCGGGCAGACCGTTGCCCGGGTCGGTTCGACCGGACGTGTTACCGGCCCGCATTGCCACTTCGAAGTATGGGTGCACGGCCGCGCCGTCAATCCGCTGACCTACGTGAAC
>JANXVS010000247.1 GCA_025351555.1 Pseudomonadota bacterium
ATTGAACCTCGCACGCACCGAACTTTTCCAATCCATCGCTAATCGATCCAGATCCGCCGCTTGATTCAGACCGCTACACCCCCTCGCTCAGACTCAAACCTGTATTGGAAAATACTCTTGCGCCCTTGGGAAGGCCTGCACAAGGTGATTCGGCTAATTACCTGCGTCCCCTTTTTCCGTGAGGGTTTCCATCAAACTTACTGGGTGAAACCCCCTATTACCCTTGCGTGTTCGCCGTGCTAAAAAAGCATCGTACAACTTTCATGTGAAAGGACCTGAAATGTTCGATGCTGCACGCGATGAAATAGGTACCGCACGCGGTAGCGTCGAAAGATGGAACATGATGCCATCGGACTTTGCGTTTACCTGGTCTACCGAGGTGCGATTCGATCCCGCCCTCATCAAACGTCTGGTTGCGCGGCATGCAGCGCTTGGCTGTCACTTCACCGTACTGGCTCAGCAACTGAAAATCAAACCGGAAGCCGCCTGGTGCATGGCCCACGATTGCGCGCGCCAGTTGCACGAGCTGCGGCGCGACGAAGCGCTGTGGCTGTATCCGTTCGTCGCACGCGAGTTGGCCGGCGATCCGATCGCATCGCGCCGCTTCGCGCAATTGCGACTCGTGCTCAATGGCCTCGCCCGGCGCTTGCTGCGCCGGATCGAGCAACTGGCGCGGGCCGCGCGGCTGGAGGCCAAGACTGGATTGGCAGCCGAGTCGGCGGCTATCGCCATGGCCCAATACCGTCAACGCAATGAAACCGAGCTCTACACCCTGTATGGATTTATCGGAACGCGAGCGCCCACAACTGGAGTGCTGCAGTTCAAGCAGACAAGGCAACACCGCGTTTACGCGCCGAAGTGACGACGGCGCCTCAACCGCGCCCACAGCCAGGCACCTGCAAGGTCTGTCCGGCATGCAACGCGTAGTGCGGTGGTCTTATATGATTCAAGCCGGCGATCTCGCCGGGATTTGAACAACCCAGCTTGCGCGCGATGCTGACCAGGGTTTCGCCTTTCCTGACCACATACGTCTTGACCACAGATGCGCGCGCCACAGCCTTCGGCTTGGCCGGCGCGACCGCCACCACCGGCAGCGCCGCAGAATGCAGGTCGCTCGCAAGTTCCGCCCATTTTCCACTTGTGCACAATTTCTCATAGCTTGCGGTGAGTTTCTCCGGCACGTCCAGCCGGGTCCCGGCAGGCAATTGCTGCTGCGGCTCGTAGGCAGGGTTGAGATTACGCAAGGTGCGGAACCAGCCATTCGCGCTGCCTTCACTACCCAGGCAAACAGTGAGCTCATCGATCGAAGCCGCCCTTTTCAGGGCGATGCTCGCCGGCTTGCCATCGTGCTTGGGGAACACCAGGTTGTAGCGCTCCGGATGCAGGAACAGCCACGCCGCGGCCAGCACCATCGGCACGTAGTCGCGTGTCTCCGGCGACAGCTCCGCGTATAGTTTTGGACTCCAGAAACTGGCATCGGGCTGCCGCGCGGCGAGCCGTTGCATCGCGCCCTCGCCACCGTTGTAGGCGCCGAGCACGAGTTCCAGATTGTCGTTGAACACCGCCAGTTGCTCGTTCAGATAGGCCGCATTTGCGCGCGCGGACAGGGCCGGATCGAAACGCTGATCGAAGCCGTCGACGACACCCAGACCGAAACGCGCGCCAGTCGCCGACATGAATTGCAACGGGCCGCTGGCACCCGAGCGCGAAATCGCGTGCACCTTGCCGCCGGATTCCTTGGCCAGGATGCCGAACAGCACCGCCTCGGGCAGGCCCGCCTTCTGGTATTCCGGCCACATGCGATGGCGCAGATACGTGTAGTTCTCGTACGTCTGCATCAGGTTCGGTCGATACTGCGTCAACCACTGCTGCAGCGCGACCTTGACCGGATCGTTCAACGCGATGATGTCGGACAACTGGCGGCCCTTGAGCAGCGCCATGCTGCGCCCGGATTCGGGCAAGGCCGCAACCACTGGCGAAGACTCTCCGGCCTCGACAGTCGCATCCGGCGTTGCCGCCCCGGCCGCAACGTCAACCGCTGCCGGACTGCTGCGCTGCAGGCGTAGCAGGCGGTCGAACGCGGCGAAGAAACGCTGGGTTTCGCAACCGCGCGTCGCCGCACATTGCGTGGCCGCCGCCTGCAAGTCGTTCAATGCAGCCGAGCTTTCAGTCATCGCACTGTCGGCATTGCCGTTGCCGGCGATACTACGCGCGGCCTCGTAGCGCCCTACCGCGGCGTCCAGGCGAGCGTATAGCGCCGCACTGGCCGTTGGAGTCTTGACCGCAGATTGCGTGGGCTGGCCAGCGCAGGCGCTGAGGGTCAACGCAAGTATTGGC
>JANXVS010000259.1 GCA_025351555.1 Pseudomonadota bacterium
GGATCTGCCGGTCGGCGAAGGTAATCCGCTGCGCCGTCTCGAACGCGTCGCCGAGAGCATGCGCGGATTGAAACGCTCGCGTCAGGCGGCGCTGACGTTTGGCCTGCTCGCCGTCGTCGGCATGGCGCCGGTCGCGCTGCAACGCATGGCGCTGGAACTGTTCAGCCGCAAGGCGACCACCGTTGCGACGAACGTACCCGGACCACAGATGCCGCTGTACTTGGCCGGCTGCGAAGTGCGCGAGCTGATGTTCTGGGTGCCGCAGAACGGCACCATCGGCATGGGTCTGTCCATCCTCTCCTACAACGGCCGTGTGCATTTCGGCCTGATCGTCGATGCCAAGCGCGTACCCGATCCCGAACCCATCGTGCAGCGCTTCGCGCGCGAATTCGAGAAGCTCGCGCTGATAACGCTGATGGAAGAATGGGACGGCGACATCGGCGCTTTGGATGCGGAGGCGACGCTCACGCACTTTGTATAAATTGTTTGAAACAGCGCAGCCAGCTCAAACCGCGCAACCCGCCGCATGCCCGGAAGCCCAGGCCCACTGGAAGTTATAGCCGCCCAGATGGCCGGTGACGTCGACGACTTCGCCGATGAAGTAGAGGCCAGGAACGCGACGTGATTGCATGGTCGTGGACGAAAGCTCGTCCGTATCGACGCCGCCGAGCGTTACCTCAGCCGTTCGATAGCCTTCCGTCCCACTGGCGACGATCGGCCAGTTTTTCAGATCGGCCGCGATCTGCACGCATTCCGCTTCTCGATACTGTTTCAATGGGCGATTGGAAAGCGAGGTTTCGCACAAACGCTGTGCGAATCGCTTTGGCAGCCATTCGGCGAGTATCGTTTTCAATTCAGCCGATGACCGTAGCGTCTGCTGCTCGCGCAGAACTGCCCGCGCATCGATGTCGGGCAGCAAGTCGATCGTCAACGCGTCGCGCGGTTGCCAGTAGGATGATATCTGCAGAATCGCTGGGCCGCTGATACCGCGATGGGTGATCAGCATGGCGCCGCGAAAGCTCTGCGTCGCGCAGCGTGCTTCGATGGGTAACGCGACGCCGCTCAGATCTTGCCAGCGTTCCAAGTGCGTGCCGCTCAAGGTCAGCGGCACAAGGCCGGCGCGCGTCGGCAGCACGGTGTGACCGAACTGGCGCGCGATCTCGTAGCCGAATCCGCTGGCGCCCATGCTCGGTATCGACAGGCCGCCGCTCGCGATTACCAGCGCTGGTGCTGCAAACTCGGCTGCGTTCGTTCGGATCAGAAAACCGGAGTCGGTTTTGTGAATGGAGTCAATCGCGCAATTGGTGTGGATAGTCACACCGACCGCTGCACATTCGGCCAGCAGCATCGCCACGATTTGTTTCGAGGACTCATCGCAAAACAATTGCCCGAGTTCTTTCTCGTGATACGCAATGCGATGGCGCTCGACCAGCTCGATGAAATGCATCGGCGTGTAGCGCGCGAGTGCGGATTTGCAGAAATGCGGATTGGCGGAGAGAAAATTTTCCGGCGTGGTGCCGGTATTGGTGAAGTTGCAGCGGCCGCCGCCGGACATGAGGATTTTCTTGCCAACGCGATTCGCAGACTCGATCACGATTACGCGCCGCCCACGCTGGCCCGCAACCAGCGCGCACATCAAGCCGGCCGCGCCGCCGCCGACAATCACGACGTCAACGGATCCGATTGTTGATGAATCGGTCACGTTGCGCGCTTGCGCCAGATCGGTTCGATCGTCGTCGTCTTCGTCGCGTCGATGATCTGCACCTGACCATCCTGGATCAGGCACTGCAAGCTCATGCTGCGTTCGGTCATGTGTCCGAGCTCCTGCACGGCGGCGTAGGGAAGATCGATGACACTCAGACGATCGATGCGCGCGAGCGCCGCCGCGTTTTTCTCCCACCACAGATCCGCGCCGCGTCCGCTATAGGCGACGATGGCAACCTGGCGTGCGCGGCCGCAGGCGCGGCGGATGCGCGCCTCGTCGGGTTGGCCGAGATCGACCCACAGCTCGATCTCGCCGGTGAGTGAACGCAGCCACAAGTCAGGCTCGTCGTCGCTACTGATGCCGCGGCCGAATTCCAGCCGTTCCTGCGCATGCAGCGCGAACACCAGCAGGCGAATCATTAGCCGCTCATCGGTTTCCGAAGGATGTTGGGCGAGGGTGAAGGCATGCGTTG
>JANXVS010000275.1 GCA_025351555.1 Pseudomonadota bacterium
ACGAAAATTGTCACGAAATGGTCACGGAGGCTCTTGGCGCGCCCGGAGGGATTCGAACCCCCGACACCCGGCTTCGGAAGCCGGTACTCTATCCAGCTGAGCTACGGGCGCGTATCTAAAGGAAATTATTCTGCACGGGAACAAGAACTGAGTAAAGGCTATGTGCCCGTTTTTAAGTATACATTGTAGCATGAGTACTGGCTTCGGAAGCCACTACTCTATCCAGCTGAGCTACGGGCGCGTTTTGTTGGAGTTTTCCGGGCGGAAGCGAGTGGCCAAAGGCTCCGAGCCCGGAGCGCGAAGTATATCCTACCGACGGATGCCGGCTTCCGAACAAGCGGAAGTACGAGTCAAATCGCCGCCAGATTGGCATAGGCCAGCACCAGCCATTTCGCCCCGACATCTTCAAAATTCACTTGCACGCGTGCGTGCGCGCCTGAGCCTTCGACATCAATGACGACGCCTTCGCCGAAGCTGGCGTGGCGCACGCGCTGACCGAGTTTGAGTGGCGACGCGTTGCCGCCATCATCGACGAAGCGGCCTGCGTAGAGCGGACGTGAGACCTGCACGCGCGGGCGCACCTCATGCAGCAGTTCGCGCGGCAGTTCGTGCAGGAAACGCGAGGGACGGTTATAGGTTTCCGAGCCATGCAGACGGCGCGACTCGGCATAGGACAGGATCAGGGTTTCGCGTGCACGCGTGATGCCGACGTAGGCCAGGCGCCGTTCTTCTTCCAGGCGTCCGGGTTCGTCCAGCGATTTCTGGCTGGGGAACAGTCCATCTTCCAGACCGACCAGAAACACCAGCGGGAACTCCAGACCCTTGGCCGAGTGCAGCGTCATTAATTGCACGCAGTCTTCCCAGGCTTCACCTTGGCTCTCGCCGGCTTCGAGCGCGGCATGGGCGAGGAAGGCGGTGAGTTCGGAAAACCCGGCTTCGATGTCTTCGGCTGTACGCTCGAAGCGGCTGGCGACGTTGACGAGTTCGTCGAGATTTTCCACACGCGATTCGGCGCTGCCGCGTGAATCGGCTTCGTAGAAATCGCGCAGGTTGGTTCGCTGGATCGCGTGATCGATCTGTTCGGACAATGGCATTGGCGCGTCATCATCGGCCGAGCACGTCTTCGCCAGCGCATCGATCAAGGCAAGAAACGCCTTCAATGCATTTTTCGCGCGGCCAGCAAGACTGGCAGCGGTCAGCTCGGCAAGCGCGGCATCCCATAACGAGATCGCATTGACGCGCGCGCGTTGGCGCAGCGTATCCAGCGTGCGTTCGCCGATGCCCCGCGGCGGCGTGTTGACCGTGCGCTCGAATGCAGCATCGTCGTGGCGATTAGCGACCAGACGCAGATAGGCGAGCGCGTCCTTGATTTCGGCGCGATCGAAAAAGCGCAGGCCGCCGTAGACGCGGTAGCGGATATCGTGCTGGATCAACTGTTCCTCGAAGTTGCGCGACTGCGCATTGGAACGGTATAAAATGGCGCATTCCACGCCTTTTCCACCTTGCTGCAAATGTTCGCGGATGCGTTCGATGACGAAGCGAGCCTCGTCCTGTTCGTTGTAGGCGGCGTAGAGCAAAACCGGCGTTCCGGTTTCGCCGGCAGTCCACAACTTCTTGCCGAGACGCTGCGGATTGTTCGCGATGATCGCGTTGGCGGCCTTTAGAATTGTGCCGGTCGAACGGTAATTCTGTTCCAGGCGAATGGTTTTCGCACCCGGGTAGTCGCGCAGGAAGTGCTGCACATTCTCCACGCGTGCGCCGCGCCAGCCGTAGATGGCCTGATCGTCGTCGCCGACGACGAACATCTGTCCCGTGGTGCCAGCAAGCACGCGCAGCCAGGCATACTGGATCGTGTTGGTGTCCTGGAATTCGTCGATCAGCAGATTGCAATAGCGCTCACGATAGTGCGCGAGCAAGGCATCGTCGTTGAGCCACAGTTCGTGCGAGCGCAGCAGCAATTCGGCAAAATCCACCAGCCCGGAACGCTGGCAGGTCTGCTCATAGACACGATAGACGTCGACCAGGGTGCGCGTCATCGGGTCGCCGGAATTGTGAAAAGCCTCCGGGCGTTTGCCTTCGTCCTTGGCCGCATTGATGAACCACGCGGCTTGGCGTGGCGGGAAGCGCGCTTCGTCCAGGCCCAATCCCTGGATCGTGCGCTTGATCAGACGCTGCTGATCGTCGCTGTCCAGAATCTGGAATGTTTCCGGCAGTTTTGCCTCGCGCCAGTGCTGGCGCAGCAGCCGGTGGGCGATGCCGTGGAAGGTGCCGACCGTCAGGCCACGCGTTCCTTGCTGGATCAA
Organism: Pseudomonadota bacterium; assembly: GCA_025351555.1. Taxonomy (GTDB): domain Bacteria; phylum Pseudomonadota; class Gammaproteobacteria; order Xanthomonadales; family Rhodanobacteraceae; genus Rudaea. The sequence continues at coordinate 2,304 of JANXVS010000275.1, forward strand.
ATTGTCGCAGCGTGCGCGCATCTCGCCCGCGGCCTTGTTGGTGAAGGTGACGGCGAGAATCGACCATGGCGAGGCATGGTCGACTTCCAACAACCAGGCGATGCGATGAGTAAGCACGCGGGTCTTGCCCGAACCGGCACCGGCGAGCACGAGATAGTGCCCCGGCGGCGCGCTGACGGCTTCGCGCTGCGCGGGGTTCAAATCATCCAGAAGATGGGAAACGTCCATCGCGACATTGTAATGGCCGGACTGCGATTCAGGTCATGCAGTCCGACGCGGCGGTACAACTTCATGCACAGGGCGGGTGCTGACTTCTACGCTATTCTACGGCGATGATCATGCTGCGATCGGCTTTCGTATTCATCGGGTTGCTAAGCGTGACGTTGTGCGCTCATGCGCAGGATGCGCCGCACTATGAACTGCATTTCGATGCGCAGACCCAGATGTTGGCGGTACACCTGTGTCTGTTGCAGGCGCATGCGAAAGTCGAATTCGCGGCTGACGCTGAAACCGAGATGCATTATCTGCACGACTTGCAACGCAGCAGCGATAACGGCGTGGAGGCAGGTGCTTCGGCATGGAGCGCCGAACATTGGCGTCCCGGAGAATGCCTGAGCTACAACGCCGATCTCGGTGCAATTGCGTCAGCCAATGAGCAGGATGTCGGTTGGCACCTGGGCGAAAACTTGGTCACGGCGCCGCAACTATGGCTGCTGCGGCCGGATGTGCAGGGCAATGCGGATGCCGCGCTGCGCATTGCCCTGCCGGCAGGCTGGTCGATCTCCGCGCCATGGCATGAACAGCCGGCGCCGCCTGCGGTGGCCGCACTCGGGAAAAGTGTACTTTTCAGCATTCCGAATACTCCGGCGAACTGGTCGGCGGCGGTCGCGATCGGACATTTTGATGAGGAACGCATCGAGCTTCCGGGCGGTGTGCTGCGCTTGACCATCCTGCACGGTGCGGACGCGGAGCAGCGCACGAAGTTGCGCGACTGGCTGGCACACGTTTCACGCGCCGTGCTTTCCGCCTATGGCCGCCTGCCGCTGGCCGACGTGCAGGTGCTGATGATCCCGGTCGGTCAGCTCGGGCTGGCCAGTCGGGCGGTCGCCGCTGTCGCGCCGCATGCGGTGCATTTTGGCCAGTCGATCCGCGGTCAGGGCAACGCGCTGGAGCTGTTGGTCGATCCGAGCCGATCCGCTGCGGAATTCGACGATGACTGGGTCGCGGTGCATGAGCTCAGTCACCTGATGCATCCGTATCTCGGCGACCGCGGCAGCTGGCTCGCAGAAGGGCTTGCGACGTATTATCAAAATATACTTCGCGCGCGCGCAGGTCTGCTCACGCCAGCACAGGCGTGGGACCGCCTTCAGGAAGGCTTTAGCCGCGGAGAGGCGCAACAAGGCGCCGGCACGCTGGAACAGGCGGCAGCAGATATGCATCGCAGTCATGCTTTTCAGCGCATCTACTGGAGTGGCGCCGCTTACTGGCTCACCGTCGATCGCGACCTGCGCCACGCCAGTGGCGGCAAGCTCAGCATGGAACTGGCCCTATCGCGCTTTCGCGATTGCTGCCTGCCGTCGTATCGGCAATGGCAGCCTGAGGATTTCGTCGCGAAACTCGATGGCTTGCTCGGCGTACAGACGTTCTCGCAGCGCTACCGGGAATTTTCCACAATGCAACAATTTCCCGATTGGAAAAAATTATATACCGAGCTCGGTATCCGCATCGATGGCAAACGGCTGACGCTCGACGCGGCCGCCGTGGACGCAGCGGCACGCGAGGCCATCACCGCGGCGCGGCCAACGCCGGCCGCGGAATCGCGCTAGGATTTACGCATCGCGCCGGCAGCAATCAGGCCTGCGCCGACCAGGGCGGCAATGCCGCCGGC
>JANXVS010000334.1 GCA_025351555.1 Pseudomonadota bacterium
CCTTCAAATCAGTTAGATGAGTCTTCGTGAAATAGATGCTGTTGTCTTCACGTGCCAGGAGAACCTCCAGTTCGTTTTCCGTTAGGTCAACCAGCATCTCTTGCAGAAGATCGGTAGAGCCGTTGGCATACTGGAACATAGCCGCGTGGTTTGGGCACAGGGCGAGATAATTTTGGTAATGTCGTTTGCGCAGACCCCGTAGCAACTCGACCTTCTCGAAGTAGTCACTACCATCATCGAGTTCGAACGGCAGCCGATGCTTACATATCTGGCAGATCATGATGTCGTCGGCGTTCGTATACTGCTGTCGCAAGTACTGGTCTGCTTGCTTCTTGACCTCGTCCAAGCCGACCGACACAGACCGTGTACGCTCTTCCGAGATTTTCTCTGGCGCGTCAGCAGCGAGCTCGCTGACTCGTTGCGAGCGGCGCTCTGCGTCCGCAGGTTTCTTGTCCGTCAGCTCAACGTGCTTTCGCTGTTCTTGATCATGGAGAAAGCGTTCCTGTTCGGCAGGAAGTAGTGCCGCGAAGCGCCGCGCCCGCTCGAGACTCTGTTCATCGCCAAACCCAAGCTCCTTTGCGACTTGTCCCCGCCTTGTATACTCTTCAGTTCGTTTTTTGGCCTGCTGCCCAAATTGGATGGCCTTGAGCCACGGCCAACCGGCGTCAAAAGAGAATCCTTCGGGAAGCCGCTCTGATTCGGCTTCAGCCGGGCACACGAACTCACTGATCCCCTGTGGTGTTGGCGCCGACCTGGGATTGACCCGGGCGCCGATTCTGGGAGTGATCATCAAGTCGGCGGATCGACCGCAGGACTTTTGGTGTTTCGCGCAGCGAGGCAGGGTCAATCGAAAGTCGGTACGGACGTAGTGATTGGCTCAATTTGAGATCGGCGCCAACAGACATACAACCCCAAGCTGCCCCGGCGCGAGGTGTTGGAGATGGCCACACTGAAGTTCATCGAAGCACGCGAAGGCGCGCTGCTGATCGGACCGCCGGGTCTGGGCAAGAGCTTCATCGCCAAGGCGGTTGCGCAGTTGGCCGTGCAGCGCGGCTACAAGGTCTTCTACCGCGAGGCACACGTGCTGATCGAGGAGATCAACCAGGCCCGTCAGTTCGGCGAGATCGCCAAGTACCGTACCCAACTCAACAGTGCCGAACTGTTGGTGATAGACGATCTATTCCTGCGCCGGCTGCCGCCCAACGCCGCCGACGAACTCGCCGACGTACTGATCAGCCGCTACGAAAAAGCCTCCGTCATGATCACGTCCAATCGTCCGATCGAAGACTGGGCCAAGCTCCTGGGCGATGTCGTAATCGTCACGCCGCTGCTTGACCGTCTCATGCACCGCGGACGTCTGTTGAAGTTCGAGGGCAAGAGCTGGCGATTGAAAGAAGCTGCAGAGCGAGTTGCCAAACGCAGCGTCGATGCGTAATTATCCAATCGTCCCGCTGCTCATCAGTGGGGGATTTTGACCTGGCCACAAGTGGGGGATTTTGATGTGGCCGCCGGGGACCAAATGTGGCTCAACGTGTTCGACCTTGCCGCGTCCAACGCTGCTGTGGCATGTAGTTGGCGGTGGTCAAGAGGCTGAGCACCACCGGCGATTGATTGTTCGTCCTCGGCTTTTGAGATTTCTCACTTTGCGCCGTTGAAATTGAGCACTTGCGGCAGTTGGTCAGATCCGGCGGTTGACTGAGCGCTTGGCGTGGGGCATCGCCGGCAGTTGATTTTTCGACGTGGACGACCCGTGTCGACCCCTTGCTGACCGTCGCGAGTGGCCACTTTGCGGAAGCTCGATTGCAGCAGGCAGGCGCACAATCGGCGCTGGAGAATGCTCCTCGCAGTTCGCGTTTGTGGCTTAGAGGTCGCCCCGCGCGTAGCTTTCAATGGCCTGAGATGCGATCACGAGCCGACCCTTCAGACTGTTTAAAGAAGAAGCCAACGATCGCTTGTGTCGCCCGACCGATCAGGGTTCAGCCAAAGCCATGCAACTTGGCCAGATTTGGGACCAAGGCACTCGCAAGTCGCGGCAGATGAAGATTTGAGGATTGTTGATGGTTTCCTCGTTCTCGACGCCATACGGGATTGGCCTTGCGCATTGATCTGGATCGACTGTGTGCGGCCCATCCCCCCCGTGCCAATGTGATGTGAGACAG
>JANXVS010000381.1 GCA_025351555.1 Pseudomonadota bacterium
GGCTTGGGCGCTATCAGGACGCCGACGGCAGATACACGCAAGCATTGGCGATGATGCGCAAACTGGTCGGCGACAATCATCCGGATGTTGCAGCCACGCTGAACAATCTGGCCGTCTTGCGCGCCGAGCAGGGCGATTACAAGTCAGCCGCCGATCTGTGCCGGCAGGTGCTGGCGATCTGGCAGGCGCAGGGCAAGCCCGAGCATCCGCTGGCGCTGGTGACGCGGATCCATCTCGCGTCTTCCTTGCGCGAGCTCGGAAATTTTGGCGAAGCGGAAAGCCTGCTGCGGCAGGTGATAGTGAGTGCGCAAAAGCAACTCGGCGAAAACCATCCAATTGCGCTGCTGGCCAACGTCGATTTGGCCATCCTGTTGCGTGATCAGGATCAGGTCGGCGCCGCGCTGGCCTTGCAGCGCAAAATACAACCGGCCGTGGAAACCGCAAAAGGCCTGCCGCCGCAACTGATCGCAGCCGCGACCTCGCAATTGGCCCTGACCGAGCTCGCCGCGGGCGACACTGCTGCAGCACGTGCGCATGCCGATGCCGCGATGAAGAGTTTCGACAAAATGAAAACGGTCGATGCGGTGTCGCTCACCGATGTGCTCAAGGCACAGGCACGCGTTCGCCTCGCGGAGAAGGACACTGCCGTTGGCTGCGCCGCCGCCGAACAGGCGCTCGCGCTGGCGCGCGAAAAATTCGGCGACGGCAGCCTGCGTGGTGAGCAAGCCCACGCCGTGCATGGCGAGTGTTTGGCGCAGCAAGGTCACGTCACCGCTGCGCACGCGGAGCTAGAGCAAGCCGCAGAACGGCTGGATGCCTTGACCGGTCCGCAAAGCCCGGGTGCACACGCCGCGCGCGTGGCGCTGGAAAAGTTGCCTCAGCCAAATTGATCTGCGAACACCCTTCGCGCAGTTTCCTGCGATCAGGGTGCAGGGCAAATCGTTTGGCCGACACCCACCTGCTGCAAGGTGGGCGCTGCGGTCGACTCAATTGCTGCCGCAATCTGCGCTTCGAAATATGGCAGGAAAAAATTCGCGTACGCGCTAATAGCGCCGCAGCCGGTCTGGCTTGTGGTCAAAGAGTTCACCGCGTCTGACGGCATCGCGTAGATATACGCCCCGTTCAGTGAATCCGGCTCGGCATCATAGACGGGGACGATACGACCTGCGGTGCCGCTGAAGTCCATGGTGCAACTGCCGGATATCGGGCCGGAAAACGTCACCGGTGCCGACAGCGGATCGATTTGCACCGGTGTATCGACGCTGTACGCGCCGCTCGCGAGCGAGCCACCGAGCGTGCCGCTTTGCGCACGCAGCACGGCAAGGCAACCGGGAAAGCTTGGGAAGGTGGGCGCGCACGTCGACGGTGATTGACAGCCGGTGATCGTTTCACCGGAGTAGGTGTAGCTGATCGGCGGAATGCACAGCGGCTGGCCATCAATCGCCTGCGCGGGGAAGGCCGCGAACTGCGCCGCGGTCACTGCGCCAAACCGGCACGTACCCTGAAACGCGCTGATCTCGAAACCGTTGCGAAAAATCAGATCGTTCGCAACGACGGTAAATTGTGCACTATGCGGCAAATAGACAAGTTGCCCGAATACCGACGGCATATTGCTGTCGTAGCCGCTGAAACTGCCGGTGATTGCGCCGGTGACGGTAAGAAAAGTATAGGTTGTGCCCGGGGCCGGGCCGCCGCTGAAATCAAAGTGCACCTTGCCGTGAAGATCGGCACTGCCGCTCGCGTTCAGCAATGCACTGGCACCGGCGGCGTTCGCTGCGATACGCAGGGTGCTGCCGGCAACTTCATCGTAGATTTGCGCGGTCAGCGTGCCGAGTGGTGTTCCCGCATTGCCTGGCACGACCGTGCCGGCGTTCAAGACATTGGCTGCGGCGCCGCTCCCGCCAAGTACACCACCCGGGTTGATCGTTATTCCAGTTCCGGTCATTGTGCCGTTGACTTCCACCGTTGCGCCGTTGTCGATGCCGGTGGCGCCGCTGTAGGTATTGTTGCCGCCGAGTACCAGGCTGCCGCCTTGCGCATGGATGCCCCAACTGCCGGCATCGGCGCCGGAGGCACCGGAGCCGGTCGCGTCGGCGATGGCATCGCTGATCGCGTACGAGAGCCCGGGCAAGTTGAACGTCAGAGTTCCGGTGCCTTGCAGAAACAGGCCGCTGCCGAAGGCGCTGCCAAGGCCGTAGATGGTGCCGCCAGCATTGCCTGG
>JANXVS010000408.1 GCA_025351555.1 Pseudomonadota bacterium
CGCTTGGCGTCCTTTAATGAACTGGTCGATTGGACCAACTCGGGCAAGCCTCTGCCATCCGGCAAGCTGAATTGACTCGTCAACCTGCCCTCTCGTTCAATATCGCCCCATTCGTGGCAATCACCTTGGCGTAGTGCTTTCCGCTTGCCTTGATCGTGCGCTGCTGCGTGGCGAAATCGACATGCACAATGCCAAAGCGCTTGGAAAAGCCGTGCGACCATTCCAGGTTGTCGAGCAGCGACCAGGCCATATAGCCGCGCACGTCGCAGCCTTGGGCGATCGCGTTTGCTACCGCGACAAGATGCTTCTTCTGGTAGATCACGCGCAATGGATCGTCGAGCACGCCGCCTTCGGCCACCGGCGGATCGTAAAACGCGGCGCCATTTTCGGTGATATAGACCGGCGGATTGCCGTAGCGCTGCTTGACCCACAGCAGGATGTCGGTCAGCCCCTGCGGAAACACTTCCCAACCGGTTTCGCTATACGTCGCGTGCTGTTTGACCGACGCGGCCTTGAGCGGATAATTGTGGGCGTGGTGCTTCGTAACATTGCGCGTGTAGTAGTTCACCCCGAGATAATCGATCGGTTGCTTGATCAGCTCGAGGTCCGCGGCCGGCCACTCGGGCCAGGCTTCAGCGAAGATTTCGCGGAGCTCTTCAGGATAGCTGCCAAAGTATACCGGATCCAGATATTGCCGATTCATGTAGGCGTCAGCGCGCTTGACCGCCGCCGCGTCCTCCTGGCTTTGCGAGGCCGGGTACTTCGGTTCGAGATTCACGACAATGCCGATCTGATGCTTGCCTGTCGCCCGATATGCTTGAACTGCGGTGCCATGCGCGCGCAGCAGCTGATGACTGACGATAGGCGCCTCGAAGCGGCTGCGATGACCGGGCGCGAGGGCACCGTGCAGATAGCCTCCATCGGTTACCACCCAGGGTTCGTTCAACGTCGCCCATTTCTTCACGCGCCCATCGAGCGCCTTGTACATCACCTGCGCATAGTCGGCGAACCACGACGCGATATCCGGATTGAGCCAGCCGCCACGGTCATCCAGCGCCGCCGGCAAATCCCAATGGAACAGCGTTACCAGCGGCTCGATGCCATTCTCCAGCAGCGCATCGACCAGGCGGTCGTAGAAACCCAGTCCCGCCGCGTTGATCCGGCCTTTGCCCTCGGGCAGTACGCGGCTCCAGGAAATGCTGAAGCGATAGGCCTTGAGGCCAAGCTGCTTCATCAGCGCGACATCGGATTTCCACAGCCGGTAGTGATCGCAGGCGACGTCGCCGTGATCGTCGTTGTGCATCATGCCCGGCGTGTGGGCAAAGCGCTGCCAGATGCTCGGTCCGGCGCCGTCGGCCAGCGGCGAGCCTTCGATCTGGTAGGCCGATGTGGCTGCGCCCCAGAGAAAATCCGCCGGGAATTGCACGCGCTGTGCCATGATCCAGATCCTTGCTGCATGCGAAATGAAAACGATTACATGGCAGAATAACCCAAGCGCATGGCGATTTACAGGCGCGAGTCACCTTTGCCGCACTGCGGCAAAAAGGACTGGAAAAGCCGGCACAATTACCCCGGGTTGGCAGGAGCAGAGGACAGCCGCATGGCGCGTGTAAAACTCGAACAAGTGCGCAAAGTGTACGAGAACGGCCACGTCGGCGTCGCTGGCGCGAGCTTCGAGGCGCACGCGGGCGAACTGCTGGTGCTGGTCGGTCCTTCCGGTTGCGGGAAAACCACGACGCTGCGCATGATCGCCGGTCTGGAAGCGATCACGTCGGGCACGCTCACGATCGGCGATCGGATGGTCAACGAGGTGGCGCCGAAGGATCGCGATATCGCGATGGTGTTCCAGAGCTACGCGTTGTATCCGCACATGACCGTAGCGGAGAACCTTGCGTTCGGACTGAAGTTGCGCGGCGAATCGAGCGCAACGATCGCGCAGCGCGTGCGCGAGGCCGCCGACATGCTCGGCCTGCACGACATGCTGCAACGCCAGCCGCGCGCATTGAGCGGCGGCGAGCGCCAACGCGTTGCCCTGGGCCGCGCCCTGGTGCGTCAGCCGCAAGTGTTTCTGCTCGACGAGCCGTTGTCGAATCTGGATGCAAAACTGCGCTTGGGAACGCGCGTCGAAATCGCGCGCCTGCATCGGCGTATCGGCGCCACGATGATCTACGTAACTCACGACCAGATCGAGGCGATGACGCTCGGTCAGCGCATCGTCGTATTCAACGCCGGCGAAATCCAGCAGATCGACACGCCGATGAATTTGTATACCAAGCCGCGGAATCTGTTCGTAGCCGGATTTCTCGGCAGCCCGGCGATGAATTTCCTGCGCGGTACGCTGCAGCGCAATGGCGACCTGCACCTGGATTGCAGCGCCGTGCCGTTGACGCTCGGCGAGACTTCAACCGCTGCGCTCGCATCGTACGTCGATCGCGAGATCGTTGTCGGCATCCGGCCAGAAGACCTGCGCCCTGAGGATGCCAGTGCAGCGTCGCCGACCAGTCTGCGCGCCCAGCTCGAGATCATCGAGCCAATTGGCAACGAGGTATTTCTCAACCTGCGCTGCGGGGACACCGCGCTTGTTGTGCGCACGCCACCCCACGCGTTACCCGAATGCGGCAGCGTGGTCGCGCTCAGTTTTGCGCCTGCTGCCCTGCATTTTTTCGATGCGCAGACGGAAAAACGCATTGACACGTAAGATGCAACGACGCGCCATTTGCGTCTTGGACGCCTGCTGAAGCTGCTCCACCGGTGTCGGCTTGTCGAGGGGGGTTGAGTATTAGGGCAGCACGATTTACAAATAACTCTGTCCCCCGCAAAGCACGCATCTCATGGTGGGTGGCAATGATTGGCCGGTCAATCAAAGCTGTTGGAAAAAATGCGATCCGACTGGAACGAGGTCAACGGGGGTTCAGCGGGCGATCGAGAAGACCTGCGCGCTTGACGCAATAGACCCACTTTCCGTTGCGCTTGCGCTTCGTCGCCATCGCAAACTCCCGTACATTGCAAACCGTAGACCTAGCAATGAGATTGCCACCATTTTGCGGGTGGCGAGCAGGGTATTTTTGGGTGCTTTCAGGGGGTTTTTCCCCGAACCGGGGAGAGCATATCACGCTAACCTATTGATTCGGATGGAGGCCAGGGTCGGAGTCGAACCGGCGTACGCGGCTTTGCAGGCCGCTGCATGACCATTCTGCCACCTGGCCATCCGTTGAATCGTTGAAAATTATCGCCAGCTTACCGGCGTGACGAACAAAAAACAAAACCACGGATTGCCCGAGGTTTGTCGCTTCTATTGAAGACTGCGGCCACGAATGGCCGTTTCTTGATCCTCGCGCTCAAGGATGAGCGCAAAAAATAATGGAGCGGGAAACGAGACTCGAACTCGCGACCCCGACCTTGGCAAGGTCGTGCTCTACCAACTGAGCTATTCCCGCGCGAGCCGGGCATTATACGGAATGGATGGCGGATCGCAACTACCAGCCTTGTCCAACATGGTATGAGTCTGAGCGAGGGGTGTGATTCCAACATGGTATGAGTCTGAAGCGGTAGGCCGGATCGATCACGATGCTCAGCATGGTGATCGATATGAACGACAGTCAATTGAACACGGTGGCCGAT
>JANXVS010000411.1 GCA_025351555.1 Pseudomonadota bacterium
CCCATTTCGTGCAGGCGCAATTCCATGAATTGCAGCACTCGCTCAAAGCGTGCCCGGCGTGCGGGCTCGGACCACGTATCGGCAAGCAATTCGCAGGCCAAGGCGGCAACGACCTTGCCCTGCGTGCGCAGCGGCGCGGCAACGCCCAGCGATGCCTTGCGCTGCGGCGTGGCCGCAATCAATTCGACCGTTTGCTCGCCACTGCCCAATACTTGTTGCGCGAGTCGCCGCAATCCCGAAACTGGCGCCAATGCTGGCGAGGCGGAATCCGACAACTGCAAGCAAAGCTCGCTATCGCCGGCGCCCAGCCATTCGGCGAGCAGACGCCGCGATGCCTGGGCCATATCCGGCGGCGTGATGGCGCGCAACAAATCCATCAGCGCCGCCGCAGGAAACTCCTCGCTCAATCCCGGCGCGTCAGGGATGCCTTTCTTGGCATCCGGTGAAATGGCCATGGCTGGCATGCGTGGAAGCACTGACATGCGTGATGAGATTGCCCTAAGATATCGCTAAGTGTAACGGCTTTTTCGCCGGCCTCGCCGACGCGCGCTTGCGATCGCGCACCGGCGCGCCGCAACATCCTGGCGGCGCTCTTGCCCACGGCGGCATCCCAAACTGTTAATTTTTCATCATTTGCGCTAAGATGTGCACTGGATCGCCGTGCCAAACCTGATCGTTGGATCAGGAACTTGCCGGCCTTGCTGCCGTCTTAACACTGCCGTTACAAATTTGTTGATCTGCGACCAAAGTGCCCATGCGTCTTCTGTCCGCCATTGCGCTATTTGCCACGATGCCCGCCTTGGGCTTCGCGCAGACGCCCGTGGATATTTCCGCGAGCAATTCCGCGTTTGGCCAAAGTTCCCAGCACACGCTGACCGAGCAACTGCTGCACACACGCAGCGCACCGGGTCACAACGAAGGCGTACTGCCGCTGTGGAGCACCCCGGACGGCCGCGTTCTGGCCTTGGTCGCGTTCGGCGGCAACAGCATCACCCCGACCCTGCCGCAGTCGCCGCAAATCGGCTCTGCCGTCGACTGGCAGCTGGTTGATGTCACCAGTTTTGTCACCGGCGGCGTGTCGGTGCGCCTCAACGGCAACGCCAACGCCTACGCCAGTTTTGGTCACGGCATCGTGCTTTCGCCGCTGTACGCGACAGCGCCCGCTCCGGCCTGCGGACAACCCACCGCGTTTGGTATCAGCAGCCTGTGCGCGAGCGAGTCCTTGCTCGGTCACCGCGGCACGCTGCGTTTGGGTACGGGTATCAACGCCGGCGATGTTGATCTGGACCTCAACTACGGGCTCTCATGGCTGCGCTGGAACGATCAGCCGGCGAACCAGCACCCCACGTGGGATTTGTTCGCCAACCTCGGCAACGAAGCCTTGCCGACCTTGGTGATCCCGGGGATCGAATTGGCCAACGTGCAAAATTCCGGTTTCAATGCCCAGGGCCGCTGGCACTTGGACAACACCCAGAGTATCGATCTTGGCGCCGCCCTGAGCCGGATCCAGTTCGAAATGCCGGGCTCGCCGCTACTGCCGAGCCTGAATCAGGCAGCGTTGAGCTTGGGCCTGAACCGTGGCGATTTTAGCGGCGTCATCGTCGGGCGGGTGCTCGGCGCGGCCGACCCCATCAACGGCAGCGAGCATTGGCGCAGCCTTGATCTGGGTATCTCCTGGCGCTCGCCGTGGCGCGGGGTCTTCAGTGTGGGCGCCCAGAACATCTGGTCTTCCGGCAATTTGCCGGCGCTGACCGACCCCACCGCGCACGAGGTCGACGCCAATCAGGCGCGCGTACCCTACGTGCAATATCACCAAGATCTGTAAGTCCGCGTCTTCCCTTGGTTGCGTCTGCCTGTCTGGCGGCGCGATTGCTTGTCCGTAGCTCATGACTGAAAACACCGATCGCCACTGGAATCGCGCGCAGCGCTACTTGAGCGAGGGCAATCTGGATGCGGCGCGCATCAGCCTGGAATCGGTGCTGTTGCGCAATCCTGCGCATACGCAAGCCCATTTGAACTTGAGCGATATCGCCTGGGAAGAAGACCGCGTGCGCGATTCCGCCCGACACGCGCTGGACGCGGCGCGCGATTTGCCAGACGACCCGCAACTGATCGGAGCGGTGGCCGAATCCCTGCTTCGCGCCGGTGAAGTGGTCGCCACACGCCACTGTCTGGAACATCCGGCATTTGCGATCACACACTCGATTCCCGGGCTGATGCGTCTGGCCGGGCAACGCACTAGCTTGAACGAGAACGCCGAGGCACTGGCGCTGTACGACCGGGTACGGGCCACCGGTGCCGACGGCGCGGAATTGCGTTTCCTGCGCGGAGTGCAGCTGACATTCAACGGTCGATTCAATGACGCCGAAGCAGAATTGATCGAGTGCGTGCGCCAAGAGCCGCGCTTCGGCCGAGCTTGGCAAGAACTGTCGCGCTTGCGCAAGCAGACCCAGCAAAACAACCATCTGGGAGGTCTTGAGAAGAGCCTGCGCCTGGTCGAGCCGGGCAGCTATGAGCACGCTTCGATCGAATTTGCGCGCTACAAGGAACTGGAAGACCTCGGGCGTTTCGACGAAGCCTGGAAAGCCCTCGCGCAGGGCAATGCGCTGATGTATGCGCGGCACAATCACGATCCGGCAAAAACGCGACGCCTGTTCGAAAACTTGACGCGCGCGTGCACCGCCGATTTCCTGCGCCCTGCCGAAGCCAATCACGTCGGACCTCAGCCGATCTTCATCATCGGTATGCCGCGCTCAGGCACCACGGTACTTGATCGCTTGCTCGGCAACCACTCGCAAGTCACTTCAGTAGGCGAACTCGACGACTTTGCATGGCAGTTGCGCTGGGCCGCCGATCATTGCATGACGCTCGACGATACCGTGATCGAGCGCCTGCCACGTATCGACTACGCTGAACTTGGCCAGCGCTATCTCGACCAAACCCAGTGGCGCGCTAAAGGCAAGCCGTTCTACACCGATAAACTGCCACGCAACTGGATGGTAGGCGGCCTGATTCGCAAGGCCCTGCCGCAGGCGCGCATCCTGAACCTGGTGCGTGATCCCATCGACGTGTGTTTTTCCAATTTCCGCGCCCTGTTTGCCGACGCCTTCGCGCACATTTACCACCTCGACGCCATCGCATCGCACTATCAGGTTTACCGGCGCACAATGGCGCATTGGCATGCAGCGATGCCGGGCCAGATTCTGGACGTGCACTACGCGGATCTTGTGCAAGACGCCGAAGGTACGCTGCGCAACATATTGGCATTCTGCGGGCTGCCATGGGAACCCGGTTGCGCGGATCTGACCCGCAACCGCAGCGCGGTATCCACCCTGAGCGCGGCCCAGGTGCGCGAGCCGATCCATAACCGGTTTGTTGACTCATGGCGTCGTTACGAGACGCAATTGGCTGGCCTCAAGCAAGCCTTGACCAGCTGACGCATGCGCTGGCGAAAACGCCGCTGCGCACATCGTCTTCCTTCCTTTTCAATCAATTGCGGCAGTTCTACCGCAGGGATTCCCATGTTAAGCAAATGTTGCTAGTATCGGAAGTTGCCAAGGCCTTAGCTGTGCCGATTTTGGCTGTTCCCGAAGCGTTTGTCCCGAAATTTATCGTACCTACAACCCTGACGTTGGAGAGTGTAATGAGACTCGACGTGAATAAACTTTCATCCGCGGTTCGCCTGGCTTTGTCGCTAGGTGCAGTCGCTGCGGCCGGTACGCTTACTGCCCAAGCGCAAACCGCCACAACTGATCAACAAAAAAGCCAGGCCCTCGAAACCATCGTGGTGACCGGCTCCAATATCCGCCGCGTAGACATCGAAACAGCCAATCCGGTCGTCACCATCGACGCCGCAGCGATCCAGAACACCGGCAAGCTGACCCTGGGCGATGTCGTGCAGAGCCTGCCAGCCAACATGAACGGCACCAACCCGCAGATCAACAACGGCGGCGGCAGCGGTTCGGCCACGGTCAGCTTGCGCGGCCTCGGCTCGCAACGCACCCTGGTCCTGATCGACGGCCACGTCGTGCTGAACAAGGACATCGACTCGATTCCGATCGCGGCGGTGGAACGCGTTGAAATTCTGACATCCGGCGCCTCGGCGATTTACGGCTCGTCCGCGATCGGCGGCGTGGTCAACGTCATCCTGAAAAAGAACTACCAGGGCGCGCAGTTCAGCGTCGACTACGGTATTTCCGATCACGACGACGGCCAGCGCAAAGGCGTGCACTTCCTGTTCGGCCAGACGTCCGAGAAGGGCAGCATCGTGGCCGGCATCGACTACAACAAGCAGGACAGCGTGCTGCAGTCGCACCGCAAGTTCTCGCACGATGCCAAGTCGTTGTACGGTCGTAACGCCGGATTTACGGGAAGTGGGTCGCCTATCGGCGCGATACCGCCCGTCCTTGATCCAAATCTGGTCGCCCCGGGCGGTTCGTCGACCGGCCCGAACGGGAAGTTCTCGATTCCAGGCAGCGGCCCGCTGTTTGATCACTACCACTGCAAGACGCTGGCGCACACACCGGGCACCAGCGGCGCCAATGCGCTGACGGACTACCACTGCTTTGTCGTCAACGGCACGGCGACCACCCCGTCCGACAAGTACAACTACGCCGCGGTGAACCTGCTGGAAACCCCGCAGGAGCGCA
>JANXVS010000417.1 GCA_025351555.1 Pseudomonadota bacterium
GATCTTGCCCGGCACCACCACGATCTTCTTCACCGTGGCGCCGGCGAGAAACTTCGCCACGACCGGATCGGTAATTGCGGCATTTTCCACTTGTTCACGCGGCGTGCCCACGGCGACTTCGATCTGGCCGCGCAGCTTGCCGTTGATCTGCACCGCGAGGGTCGCCGCATCCTTGGTCAACGCCGCCGGGTCGATCTTGGGCCACGCCTGAGTCAGGATCAGCTCGCGTTGGCCGAGTGCCTGCCACAACGCGTGACAGATATGCGGCGTGATCGGATTGAGCAGGAGCACGATCGACTCGAACGCCTCATGGCGTACCGCGCGCCCCTGGTCGGTCATATCGTGGAATTTGCCGAGCGCGTTAAGCAGTTCCATCAGCGCGGCGATCGCGGTATTGAACGACAGGCGCCGGCCAAAATCGTCAGACACTTTAGCGATCGTCTCGTGCGTTTGCCGGCGCAGCGCCTTCTGTGCCGCATTCAACGCTGCCGAATCAACGACAGGGTGGTCGGGCTGTGCTACGTGCGCATGCACATCACGCCACAAGCGGCGCAGGAAGCGCGCCATGCCCTCGACGCCAGCCTCGCGCCATTCCAGCGAATGCTCCGGCGGCGCTGCGAACATCGAGAACAGACGCACGGTGTCGGCGCCGTACTTGGCCACCATCGTCTGCGGATCGACGCCATTGTTCTTGGACTTGGCCATCTTCTCGATGCCACCAATCTCTACCGGCAGACCATCGGCCTTGAGCACGGCGCCGACAATGCGTGCGTGCGCGTCGCGCTGCACTTCCACATCCTCGGGATTGATCCAGTCGCGGTGTCCGCCGGCACTATCGCGATAATAGGTTTCAGCAATCACCATGCCCTGGCACAGCAGGTTTGTCGCCGGTTCGTCGGACTGCACCATGCCCGCATCGCGCAACAGCTTGTGATAGAAACGGAAGTATAAAAGGTGCAAAATGGCGTGTTCTATACCGCCAATGTATTGATCCACTGGAAGCCAGTAGTTCGCGCGCGCATCGACCATGTCCTTGGCACCGGGACTGGTATAGCGCGCGTAATACCAGCTCGATTCCATGAACGTGTCGAAGGTATCGGTTTCGCGCTCGGCCGCGCCACCGCATTGCGGACAAGTGGTCGTGCGCCAGGCAGGATCGGCCTTGATCGGCGACTGCACACCCATGAACTTCACATCCTCGGGCAGTACGACCGGCAACTGATCCTCCGGCACCGGCAGCGCGCCGCATTTGGCGCAGTAGATGACCGGAATCGGGCAACCCCAGTAACGCTGGCGCGATACGCCCCAGTCGCGCAGGCGATAATTCACCCGCGTTGAACCTTTTCCTTCGTGTTCCAGGCGTGCGGCCAGCGCATCGAATGCACCGGGATAATCCAGACCATCGTACTCGCCGGAATTGACCAGGATACCGTAGTCGGTGAACGCGCCATCCTCGATGACGCTGCGCTCGAAGTCTTGCACCACGGCCAGCGCACCCGGCGCCTCGACGACGCCAAGCGGACGGCTTTCCCCAAGCGCTGCACTCATCGGATCGGGATTACCCGCCGCTTCAATGCCCAGTTCGGCGATCGCGTCGCGCACCGCGTCGCTGATGATCACCATCTTGATCAGCAAGTCATACTTTGTGGCGAATTCCCAATCGCGCTGATCATGCCCGGGCACCGCCATCACCGCGCCGGTGCCGTAACCCATCAACACGAAGTTCGCGATCCATACCGGCAATTTTTCGCCGCTGATCGGATGGATCGCACGCAGGCCGGTCTCGACACCTTTCTTTTCCTGGGTCTCGATGTCGGCTTCGGCGGTGCCACCGTGACGGCATTCCTCGATGAACGCGACAATGTGTGGATTTTTGGACGCAGCCTTTTGCGCCAATGGATGCTCAGCGGCAATGGAAAGAAACGTCACGCCCATCAACGTATCCGGGCGCGTGGTGAAGATGCTCAGCGGCTCGGATTCACCTTCCACATCAAAACGTATTTCCAAACCCTCCGAGCGCCCAATCCAGTTGCGCTGCATGGTCTTGACCGAATCCGGCCAACCCGGCAGCTTGTCCAGGCCGT
>JANXVS010000449.1 GCA_025351555.1 Pseudomonadota bacterium
TTGTCTAGGGTACAAAACGCAAAGCCCCGCACGAGGCGGGGCTCTGTCAAAACGATGGCGAACGCGGTCAGTTCTTGGCGATGCTGACCGTGCGGCGCTGGCGTTCGCCCTTGATGCTGAATTGCACGGTGCCGTCGACCAGCGCGAACAAGGTGTGATCGCGGCCAAGGCCGACGCCGGCGCCCGGGTGGAACTGGGTGCCGCGCTGACGAATGATGATGTTGCCGGCATTCACGGCCTGTCCGCCGTAAATCTTCACGCCGAGGTATTTTGGGTTTGAATCGCGGCCGTTACGGGTACTGCCGCCAGCTTTTTTATGTGCCATGACTGCCTTCCTTCATTGAATCGGCCTTAGCGGCTTTGGTGGACTCGGCCTTCTCGACCTTGTGAGATTCAGCCTTGCTCGCTTTCTTTTCGCTTGCTCCGGAGATCTCGCCGATTTCAACCTCGGTATAGTACTGGCGATGCCCCATCTGCTTCTGATGATGCTTGCGGCGGCGGAATTTGATGATGCGGATCTTGTCGCCACGGCCGTGGGATACGATCTTGGCTGCTACCAAGGCACCGCCGACCAGCGGCGCGCCTACGGTGATGTCTTCACCCGAACCGACGAGCAGGACCTGATCGAACTTGATCTCGGCACCCACATCGCCCGGGAGCTTCTCCACACGCAGGGTTTCGCCCTGCATGACGCGGTATTGCCTACCGCCGGTTACGATAACTGCGTACATGGCATTCCTCTGTAGTTATTTTGACAACTGCCTGCCCAAACGTCAGGTGCCAGAAAGCACCCAAAAAGGCGCGAGATAATAACGGCTTGCGGCCTTGCGGTCAAACCCGGCCGCCCCCATTTCTTGCCCAGTCGAGGCGCAAAGCGCCAATTCGACGCGCTATAGTACTCCGTTAACCTTGAAAAACGACTGCTTATGGACTTCATCCGCATCCGCGGCGCGCGCACGCATAACCTGAAAAACATCGATCTGGAGCTGCCGCGCAACAGTCTGATCGTGATTACCGGGCTGTCCGGCTCGGGCAAATCCTCGCTCGCGTTCGACACCATCTATGCCGAGGGCCAGCGCCGTTATGTCGAGTCACTGTCGGCCTACGCGCGCCAGTTCCTTTCGGTGATGGAAAAGCCCGACGTCGATCACATCGAAGGCTTGAGTCCAGCGATCGCGATCGAGCAGAAGGCGACCTCGCACAACCCGCGTTCGACCGTGGGTACGATTACAGAAGTATACGATTACCTGCGCCTGCTGTTCGCGCGCGTCGGCTCGCCGCGTTGCCCGGATCACGGCATGGCGCTGGAAGCACAGACCGTCAGCCAGATGGTCGATGCGACCCTCGCGCTGAATCCCGAGCATCGCTACATGCTGCTCGCGCCGGTGATTCGCGAGCGCAAAGGCGAGCACCTACAGGTATTCGAGCAATTGCGCGCGCAGGGTTTCGTGCGTGCGCGCGTCGACGGCGTACTGCATGAACTCGATGTGGTGCCGGCGCTCGCGCTGCGACAAAAGCACACGATCGAGGCAATGATCGACCGCTTCCGTCCCAGTCCCGACCTCAAGCAACGCCTGGCCGAATCGTTCGAGACCGCACTGCGCCTGGGCGATGGCATCGTCATTGTCGTTGATCTGGATGACGACAAGACTGCACAGATTCTGTTCTCATCGCGCTTCTCCTGCCCGATCTGCGATTACTCGCTACCGGAACTGGAACCGCGCCTGTTCTCGTTCAACTCGCCGGTCGGGGCCTGCGGTACCTGCGACGGCCTCGGCGTGACCCAGGTGTTCGATCCAACGCGCGTGGTCGTGCATCCGAACCTGAGCCTGGCCGCCGGCGCAGTGCGCGGCTGGGATCGACGCAATATGTATTATTTCCAATTGATACTTTCGCTGGCGCGTCACTACAAGTTCGATATCGACACGCCGTGGGAACAGTTGCCGGAAGGTATCCGTCACGCGGTATTGTGCGGCTCCGGCGACGAGCAGATCGCGTTCCGTTATCTCACCGACGCCGGCGGCAACGTGACGCGCAAGCATCGCTTCGAAGGCATCGTGCCGAATCTGGAGCGGCGCTACCGCGAAACCGAATCGCCGGCGGTACGCGAGGAATTGTCCAAGTACATCAGCCAGCGGCCGTGCCCGGATTGCCGCGGCGAGCGCCTGAACCGCAGCGCGCGCAACGTGTTTGTCAGCGACCGCAACCTGCCGGGGCTGACCGCGCTGCCGATCGACCAGTCCTTGGAATTTTTCCACAGATTGACCCTGGCCGGCTGGCGCGGCGAGATCGCGACCAAGATCGTCAAGGAAATCCGCGAGCGGCTGCGCTTTCTCGTCGATGTTGGCCTGGAATACCTGACTCTGGATCGCCAGGCCGATTCGCTGTCCGGCGGCGAAGCACAGCGTATCCGCCTCGCCTCGCAGATCGGCGCGGGCTTGGTCGGCGTGATGTACGTACTCGACGAACCCTCGATCGGCCTGCATCAGCGCGACAACGAACGCTTGCTCGGAACGCTCACGCGTCTGCGTGACCTCGGCAACACGGTAATCGTGGTCGAGCATGACGAGGATGCAATCCGCTCTGCCGATCACATCGTCGACATCGGCCCCGGCGCTGGCGTGCACGGTGGTGAAATCGTGGCGCAGGGCCAGCTCAAGGACGTTCTTGGCGCCAAGCGCTCGCTGACCGGCGACTATCTTTCCGGCCGACGCCGGATCGAAGTGCCGCGCGAGCGCCATGCACCGGATCCGCAACTGATGCTGCGTCTGCTCGGTGCCTCGGGCAACAATCTGAAAAATGTGGATCTGGAAATTCCCGCAGGCTTGTTCGTCTGTATCACTGGCGTCTCTGGCTCGGGCAAATCCACCCTGATCAACGACACCCTGTATCGACACACTGCGGCCGAGCTCAACGGCGCCAACGAAAAACCGGCGCCATTCCGCAAGGTCGAGGGGCTGGAGTTGTTCGACAAGGTTGTCGACATCGACCAATCACCGATCGGACGCACGCCGCGCAGCAACCCGGCGACTTACACGGGCCTGTTCACGCCGCTGCGCGAATTATTTGCGCAGGTTCCCGAGTCGCGTGCCCGCGGCTACCAGCCTGGACGCTTCTCGTTCAACGTCAAAGGCGGTCGCTGCGAAGCCTGCGAAGGCGACGGCTTGATCAAGGTGGAAATGCATTTCCTGCCGGATGTATACGTGGCTTGCGATGTCTGTCACGGCAAACGCTACAACCGCGAAACTCTGGAGATCACCTACAAGGGTCACACCATTTCCGACGTACTGCAGATGACGGTTGAGGATGCGCTGAAACTGTTCGAAAAGATCCCCGCGCTGGCGCGCAAACTCGAAACGCTGATACATGTGGGTTTGAGTTATATCAAGCTCGGCCAAAGCGCAACGACGCTGTCCGGCGGCGAGGCACAGCGTGTGAAGTTGTCGCGTGAATTGTCCAAACGCGACACCGGCCGTACTTTGTTCATCCTGGACGAGCCGACAACAGGTTTGCATTTCTACGACATCGAACAACTGCTGAAAGTACTGCACCGGTTGCGCGACGACGGCAACACCGTCGTCGTGATCGAGCACAATCTCGACGTGATCAAGACCGCAGACTGGGTCATCGACCTCGGTCCTGAAGGCGGCGACCGCGGCGGCGAGATCATCGCCACCGGCACCCCGGAACAGATCGCCTGCGACAAACGCTCGCACACCGGCCGCTTCCTGGCGCGCGTACTCGGCAACGGCAGAAAAAAAGAAGCCGCGTGAACACGCCCGAGCCGAAACTGCTGATTGAGCTGCCAATGGCGATGCGCTGGCGCGATCTGGACGCTTTCAATCACGCCAACAATTCCACTTTCCTGACTTACATCGAGGAAGCGCGCCTGCACTGGTTCAAGAAATTCGATGGCGCGTGGCTCACCGAAACGCTTGCGCCGGTCGTCGCCGCGATTCAGGTCAACTACCGCCGCCAACTCGCGTGGCCCGCGAACATCATCGTTGGACTGCATTGCGAACGCCTTGGCAACACCTCGGTCACAATCGCCCATCGCATCATCGATGGCAGCGATCGCAGCACGGTTTATTCGGACGGCCACACCGTGCTGGTCTGGATCGATACGGCAAGCGGCAAGCCGGTGGCGCTGCCGGAAGCAGTTCGGCGCGCCTGTCAGTAAGCGTCCGGCGCCGTGTCGCGCACGGAGAATTCCACTGTCGCACCCTCGCCCGTCTCAGTGGAAATGTGGACTTTTACCGTGTCGCCTGATTTCAATTCGCGCGCCGGCTGCATCAACATGAAGTGCTTGCCGCCCGGCGCGAACACGACGCTCACCCCCGGCGCGATTTCGATCTTTCCCAGCGGCCGCATCCGCTCGACGCCGTTTTCCTCGATGCTCTGGTGCAGCGAAGCCGAACCGAAATCCGCGCTGTCCGCGCCGGTCACGACCAACGGCGCATCGCCTGCGTTGCGCAAGCTCGCGTAGCCGGCCAGCATCATCGCGCCGGGCGGCGCGGTGCGAATCCACGCCTGCTCGACTACCAACCTTCCCGCTGCACTTGCCTGGCCGACGATCGCCATCGCCAGCAGCAACGCCATCGTCCATCGTTT
>JANXVS010000452.1 GCA_025351555.1 Pseudomonadota bacterium
GCAACCGTGCCGGAGCTAAGCTCCTTCTGGAATTTCTTCAGATGGACTTCGGTTTCGGCCACGGAACTGTTCACTGCCGTATAGCGATGACTAAACTATAGTGTTTAGTTCATACTAGTGAATGGGCCGGAAGTCATGACTCTTGCCCGTCATCCCGGCGAACGCGGGAATGACGAGCGCAGGAATATGTCGAGCAAAGTTACGGCTTCGCCGCCGCCCCAACCGCGCGCACCGGAATCGGCACACTGCACACATCGATATATCCCGCCGGCACCTTGTACCAATCGTCGTGTCGATTACGGCGCGATTCCACCAGCGCGGCAAATGTCGGCGTGTCGGTGCGCAGCACTTCCAGATTCTCGCGTTGCGCGGCCGGGATGTCGGCGGCGATGCGAATGGATTTGATCGGCACGTTCTGCTCGGGCTTCTCGTAAAAACCCAGCGCGCCGCTGCCGCGCGGCAAGGTTGAAAGCAAGTCCATGCCCTGCACGACGCGACCAGCCACCGTGATATTGCGATCGAGCCAGCGCGCGCCGCCGATGACAACGTAAAGCTCAGTGCCGCCGCCGGAATCGACGTCATTATCGCGGCCGACGCCAACCGATCCGTAGCAATGCGTCAGCCACGCGGTGTTCGATTTCGGATCGCGCGCGGCAGGAAAATCACCGGAGAATCCCGTCTGCGGCGCGTAACCATCACGGTCGGGCAATACAGTGAATGGCAATTTCGCAGTCAGTGGAATGGTAAATTCCGCCTTCAGCGTCCGCACCGCCTTGCCGACCGAGCGTTGCTTGGCCGCGTCCTCGCCATTGGGATCGCCCCACTGCACGACATAGTTGTCCTGCGAACGCAGAAACGCCAGACCGTCGAAATATTTTTCGCGCGCAAGCGCCTGGATGTTGGCCACGTGGTGCGGCGCGAACGTGGGCGCCAGTTCGATCACCACGCGCCCGCTGGCTAGTTCCAGATACAAGGTATTTGCCGGGTCGAGCGCATGCCAATCCGAAGGCTTCGACGTTGCGAGCACCTCGGCCATGGTCTTGGCTTTGGACGCCCCTGCATGAGATGCCAGGCTCGCACCGGCGAGCACGCCGAATGCGACGATCTTCAGCGTGTTCCCGTGTCGTTTCATCATCTACTCCAGGCGTCGTTTGGTTTGTGGTTCATTGTCGATGCATCTGCAGACCGCTTCAATGGGGTTGTCCGCGCGGACGCTCCCGCGCTCAAGGAGGAGTACGTCATGTCCATTTTGCGATTTCGCGTCACCGGCAGCGACAGCGCGATAGACGCGATCGTTGCACGGCTGAACAGTATCGATGAACTGGAACGTGTGGAAGAAGTCGACGACGAGATGCCCGACATGCGCGATGATTCCAGCTCATCCCAGTTGCCGGATGACATCGGCTCGCCGATGCGCCGCATCTTGGTGGAAACGCCACATGCCTCGACCAACGAACGCGTGCACGACATGCTCGAAGTCTCCGCACGCGATCTGGATGTCGCTGTGGAATTCGTCGAGCGTTTCTGACCCGGTTTGAATCGTGTGCTCAGAACAGTACCCGCGCATTGAATTGCACCTGAATATCAATCTGCCGTTGCGCTAAACCAAGCGCGACGCGTTGATCGCGTGAACTGTCGACGCGAACTGCTTCACCCGTAAGGCGCAGCCAGTCCAGCGGCCGCCAGTTGAGCGCCAACGTGATCGCGTTGCCGTGCTCGCTCAATGCCGGCATCGAGGCCGGATCTTCGCGCGTACCGAACAAATCCACGCGCAATGCCGGTCGCCACGCGCCAAGATTCCAGCCGGCAAGAACGTACCCTGCAAAAAAATGCGTCTCGCTGCGAAAATCCGGCGGCGCGATTTCGGTGGTGCCGGCCATCGCCTGACCGATCAGCACCAGATTGCCGGCACCGGTTTGCGCGCCCAGGCTGGTGAAATGTGTGCGCCAGGCAAACAGTTCGTCGCCGTGATTGAATTCGTGATAAGCGCTTGGATCGGCGCGGTTGTCGTAATACAGCAAGGTGGCGCGGCCGAATTCCTGCGAGCGCCAGGTGAGATCACCATAGAAGCCGAGGCGATGGTCGATCTCGATGAAGGGATCGTAGCGGCGTGGTGGTGTCACCCCGATGAGTTGCGCATAGACGTCTGGTTCGCGCAGGCGGCTGCCGATGCCACTGGTCAGATCGCTCAGTGACCAGCCGCGCGCGGCGAGGAT
The DNA here is from genome assembly GCA_025351555.1 of Pseudomonadota bacterium. Classification (GTDB taxonomy): domain Bacteria; phylum Pseudomonadota; class Gammaproteobacteria; order Xanthomonadales; family Rhodanobacteraceae; genus Rudaea. The sequence continues at coordinate 2,217 of JANXVS010000452.1, forward strand.
TTCTCCCGCCGGATCGTTCGCGCTGAACAACGCGAACGCCGCTTCCAACGTGTTCGCATCGCCGCGATGCTCGACCCTGAACTCGCCGCCGATCGTGCGCAGTTCTTCGCCAATCCAACTGTCGATCGCTGACGGCGTCAGCGTCCACAGACTGGTCCAGCCGACGCCTTCGTTTTCCAGCGAGATCGGCGGGAAAAATTCGCCCGCCTTGAATGACCAGCGCCAGGCGTCCGTGGAAACCGGCCGATAGCGCGCAAACGCTTCCATCAGGCTGGTGGTCGAGTAGTCTTGGGGCTGGTAGCGCAGATCGGCCATGCCAAGCA
>JANXVS010000465.1 GCA_025351555.1 Pseudomonadota bacterium
ATAGCTGTAAACGCCGTTCGCGAGCGGCGGTAACGAACACGGGACATCCGGCGGGGTGCAATGAATGGTTATATCCACATCTGCGTCAACTTTGTCGGCGAAGATCCCAGCAACCGGTGAGGTGAGGGTCAAACTAAATAGGCGGCCATCGGAAACGACGACGGTGGCCGTGGAACTGATCGGATCGCTGATGCCGTTGTCGACGTTGCCGTCGGCGCGATCGGCGGTCGCCCGGACTTGCACCGGGCCCTGTTGCGAACCCGCCAGGAACGTGATGGCCGCAATACCGCCGTGGGTCACCGTATCGACCTTGGTGCCGGTGACGGATTGTCCGGCTGCATTGACGCCAGTTAGACGTGCATCGTTACCTGCCGGTCCGATAATCTCGAACTCGACATTGTCGAAGCCGCTAGGATCGGGAACGAATGCGTTGCTGCCATCGGTGACCCTGGCGTTAACAATCGTGCTTTGCGCTCCACCTGAGCTCGCAATATATACAGCGCCTTGGCTGGACGCGAAGATCGACGTTGGCAGATTCGTCCCGACGCCGACGACGGTAAAATTCAGTTGCGCGGTAATCGTCTGCTTGCTAACGGGATCGATCCCCGTGACTGTAAGAACACCATGTCCGGGCGCCTGGCCTGCATGCACAAAGATCGTGCCGACTCCGGCAGTCACGTCGATCGGACCGCTGCCCAGCAAGGGGTGAAAGTTATCCGTCTTCGTGCTCAAAAATGAAAAAGCAATTACCGTGACTGGCGCGACCGAGACATTGACCGGCGTTGTACCACCCACCAGTTGTCCGTCTTTATGCCGCCAAGTCACCGTGACTTCGGCAATATAGGGTGAACCAGGAAAGTTGCAGGGAAAGGGTGCCGTTTGCTCCGCCCCGATGGAACACGGACTCTGCGGCAACGTCGTAGTAGTGGCGGAGAGCGACAGGGTCGTATCGTTACCGGGGGGTCCGAAGGCGGAGTTGCTACCGCCGCCGCCACCGCCGCAACTCGTCAAGGTCACGCTCGCGAGCAATAGTAAGAAGGTCTTGCACAGTGCTTTCATGTGGAATCTCCAGGCTCGCGATTTCATGTAGTACTTCGCTTTGCGGCAGTGTGACCGCCGCCAACCATAAGCATCGAATGTGTCATTTCAGGCTTTCATTGAGAATGCGCGGGGTCACGAAGATCAGCAACTCCGCCTTCGTGCTGTTGTTCTTCTTATTGCGGAAGAGTGCGCCAAGACCCGGTACGTCACCCAGGAAAGGCACTTTCTTGACGTCGGTCGCCTTGTCGAACTCATAGACTCCACCGAGTACGACGGTCTGGCCATTATCCACGAGCACAGCCGTGGTAATTTCGCGCTTGTCAATTTGAGGGACGAAGCCACCGCCGGGATTGGGGATGAGGGCAGCAACCGCATCCTTTTTGACATCCAGGTTCAGGAAAACGCGATTGTCGGCCGTGATGGTCGGCGTGACCTTAAGCTCCAACACTGCTTCTTTGAACTGCACAGTCGCCGTCGCCGCACCGGCGCCACCTTGAAACGTGACATAACCAACTTCTGTACCCTGCTTGATGTCCGCTTCCTTCTGGTTCGCCGTGATCACACGCGGGCTCGAGATCAACTCGCTACGACCTTCCGTCTGTGCCGCCGAAAGTTCCAGATCGAGAAGATAGTCGGCGCCGAGTATGGCCAAGCCAAAGCTGCCCGCCGGGCTGGATGCTGGCAGACTCACGTTCAAGCGGTTTGCCAAGGCGGGTACCAGCAATCCTCCGCCGAGTCCGCCGGGCGCAGTATTGGGTAATCCGCTGCCATTGCCGGCAAAGCGATTGATAAGCGCAGCATTCGCCATGGTGTCTGTTCCGGCCAGGGTTCCTGCCGTTGAGATCACGTTATTGTTCTGCTGATATCCGCCGCTGACCCCAAATTTGGCGCCGAGCTCGCGCGCGAAATTGTCGTTCGCGATCACCACGCGCGATTCGATGAGCACTTGCTGCACCGGCTTGTCGAGTTTGGCCACCAGCTCGCGGATCTCGGCGACTTTCTCCGGTGTATCGATGACCAGCAGCGTGTTGGTGCGCTCATCAAACGTCACGCTGCCGCGCGCAGACAGAAAACCGCTGTGCGGCCCCGCGCCTGCAGCGCCAGCGCCTGCCGCGCCGGACTGTTTGGTCAGCAAGCTGACGATATCCTTGGCGCTCCCATAACTGACCGGGATATACACGGTCACCGTCTCGGTAAGTTGCTGCAATTTCTGCCTGGCGTCGGCCAGGGACTGCTCGCGGTCCGCGATTTCCTTCTGCGGCGCGACCCAGATCACATTGCCGTTGCGGCGTTTGTCCAGGCCCTTGGCCTGCAACACGATGTCCAGCGCTTGATCCCAAGGTACGTTGATCAGACGCAAGGTGACATTGCCGGACACGGTATCGGCGACCACGATGTTCAGGTCGGACACATCGGCGATAAGTTGCAGCACCGAGCGTGTCGGGATGTCCTGGAAGTTGAAGGTAACGCGATTGCCGGAATATTCCGGTGGCGCGTTCGGATCTTTCTTCACCTCTTCCTTCTTCGGCGAAATCTCGACGATGTACTGGTTACCCGCCTGATAGGCGAGCTGTTCGTACGGCGCCTTGGCGGAGATTTCCATGTGCGCGCCGTTGCCCTTGGCATGGGTTTCGATGAACTGCACGGGCGTGGCAAAGTCCAGCACGTCCAAGCGTTGTGCCAGTTGCGCGGGCAAGCGCACGTTGTACATATCCAGCGAAACCTTGTCACCTACCCGCTGCAGATCGGCGCCAGCACCTTCGCCGGAGAATGTCACGACAATACGGCCCTCACCATTCTTGCCACGACGAAAATCGATGTTCGACACTTCAAGACCCGGAGCCGCTAGCGCCTTGGTCGGATCCGTCGTAGCGACTGCCGTCACGGTAGCCGAGCCGGACATGCCGTTATTCACGGTGAGCACGAGATTGTTGCCTTCAACCTTGGTTGCGTAGGTTGAGCTATGGAACAGATCGACCACCACGCGCGTGCGGCCCGCAGCTTCCACCGCGCTTACTGCGCTGGTCGCACCACTATTGACTTCGATGCGGCGCTGGCTCATGCCATTGCGGGTGTTCGCCATGTCGATGGCGATGCGCGCCGGATTCTCGGTCGTGAAGATTTGCGGCTCGCCGACGGGACCGGCGAACTTCATGATGATCTGCACCTTGCCGCCCGACAGCGGCGTGTAGGTGATGTCCTGGAGAACGCTCTCAGCCAAAGCGTTCGCCGCGAACAACGCTCCGAAAAGCGCGATCAGCCATGCAAATCCGCTACGTGCGGGCTTGCGTATACCAGGTGTGGACGTACGTCCCTGGAAGTTAGCAACTGTAATAGTCATCTCAAGTTACCCCCAATGGGTCGTCTATTTCTCGCCAGGCGCAATTGTCGCCTTGCGCTCCCGCCAGCCGCCGCTCTCGTTCGGGATCAGCTCGACGAGATCGATATGGTCTTCAGCGATCGCGGTGATCTTGCCGCCGTTCTCGCCAAGGTAGTTATGTATATGCACCCGGTGGATGACGCTGTCCGGATCCTTGATCAACCCTTCCATGGAAGCGCCGATGCCGATCGAGCCCACCATCTTCAGGCTATCCAGCGGATAGCTCTCCAGGGGTTCTTTCGGGTGCTTGTCCGGCTGCGGACCCGAACCAGACGTGGATGCCTCCATCCGCTCCTGAAGGCTTGGCCCGAAGGGGTCGCGCCGATCCTTGTCATCCTTGTCCTTGACCTTGTATTCAAAGGTCTCGAATGTCTTCAATATCGGCAACGGCGCGATTGGCGCGCCTTTCTTCGCCTTTTCCGCCGCGATCCATTCCTTGAGATCGCTGTCACCGCCGGTGCAGCCGGCAATGAACGCCAAGGTTGCCGTAAGCAGCAGGGTGCGTATCACATTGGGCAGATGAACGGTGCTCATGTTCACTTACCCCCTTCTTTCACTGGAGCTGCGCCAGGTTTTGCCGCGCCCGCTTTGGCTGCGCCGGTACCCGCTCCCGCATTTTCGCTTTCATCAACGGAGTGATAGGTATTCACCGTACCTTCAAGCGATAACTGCCCACCCACCTTGCCGTCGGTCGGTTTCAACGACACATCGCGCATGGTGAGAATGACCACGCGCGGCAAAGCAGCGACGGCGCTGATGAAGCTGCCGAATTGGTGATAGGTGCCGTGCATGCGAATCTGGATCGGTTTTTCCGCGTAGAAGCCTTCCTTGATCGTCTCCGGTCCTGGCTGGAAGAGCTGAGTCTCGAGTCCTACCGAAAGCGCCGCTTGCGAGATATCCACGAGCAATTTCGGCATTTCGGTCTTGTTCGGCAGCTGCAAAAGCAGCTGGCGCAACATGTCGCTCATCTCATCCAGTTGCACTTTCAGCGCTTCGAGATTGACCACCTTGGCCTGTTTCTCGGAGAACTCTTTCTTGAGTCCCTCTTCTTGTTTCTGCTTCTGCTCAAGCTCATCTTGCTGAGTGCTGATCTTGAACCACCAGCCGCCGACCATGAGCAAGATGAACACGATTGCGCAGATGACCAGCTTCACGCCTTGCGGCCAGCCACCGATATTGTTGCGATCCAGGTTGCGGAAATCCGAGAGCTTCATGGCTTGCCCCCCGAGCGTGGCGGCGTCGGCGTGACATCAGCATCTATAGGCAGCACCACCTGCGCCCCCGGGTTACGCGGAGCGGGTTTGGGCGGTGACGGCGACGCTTGATTGCCGCTATCGCCAGCCTCCTGGTCGCTTTCCGGCTTGCGCATTTTGACGGTGAGGTCAAACTCGAACCGGTTACGCTTGTCGTTGCCCTTGGCCTCGGTTCTCTGCAGATCCGAGTGGGTTAGCGATACCGACTTGTCCAGGTTGTTCATGTACGTCGCTACACTGGCATTGGACTGTGCCAAGCCATCGAGCGTCAGCGTGTCCCCAGCTTGTTTCAATCCGGTCAAGCGCACGCTGTCGGGCGTGGTTTTCACCAATTCATCGAACATGTGCACCATCTGTGCTCGATTGGCCTGAAGTTGTTCGATGATCTGCTTGCGCGTCAGCAGTTTCGACTTGATAACTTCCAGATCCTTGATCTCTTTCAGCTTGTCATCGAGACCGCCCGGGCCCTTGATCTGGTTTGTGATGTAGGCATTACGCGCGTCCTGGTTGTCGATACGCGCCCCCATCCACCACGCCCACGCCAAGACACCTACCACGGCAACCGCAGCCGCCGCGCCAAGCATCATGTAGAACTCGCGCTGGCGCAGCTTGCGCCGCTCGGCACGCCAAGGAAGTAGATTGATCTTGGCCATCAGTCGAAACTCCTCAGCGCAAGTCCGCAGGCGATCATCAGCGCCGGTGCGTCTTGGGCCAGCGTTTGCGCCTGCACGCGCGACGACAGTGACATGTTAGCCAGCGGATTGGCGACCACGCAGGGCACGCCAAGCTGTTCCTCGATCATTTCAGCAACGCCCGAGATCGAGGCACAACCGCCGGCCAGAACGACCTGATCCACTTTGTTGTATTCGCTGCCGGCAAAGAAAAATTGCAACAGGCGGCTGATCTGCTGAACCATGGCTTCCTTGAATGGCTCAAGCACTTCGATTTCGTAGGATTCCGGCAACCCGCCCTGGCGCTTGGCCAGACCGGCTTCCTCGTAAGACAAACCGTAGCGGCGCATGACCTCGTCGGTCAACTGCTTGCCGCCAAACACCTGTTCGCGCGAGTAGATGGTGCGCTGGTTCTTGAGCACGATCAGGGTGGTCATGGTGGCGCCGACATCGACCACCGCTACCACAGCGTCTTTCGGCACCGCCAGTTGATCCGATACCAGCTTGAACGCGTTCTCCATCGCGAAGGCCTCGACGTCCACAACCTTGGCTGTCAGTCCACCGAGATCAAGTGCGGCCACACGCAGGTCGACATTCTCCGTGCGCGACGCGGCAAGCAGCACATTCACCATCTCGGGATTGTCTTTGACCGGTCCCACGACCTCGAAGTCGAGACTGACTTCTTCGATCGGATAGGGAATGTACTGATTGGCCTCGGACTGGATCTGTCCTTCGAGATCTTCCTCGGACAAATCCGCCGGCATCGGAATCATCTTGGTGATCACCGCCGAGCCTGCAACCGCCGCAGCGGCGAATTTGGTTTTCGCACCCGAGCGATTGAGCGCGCGTCGCAGCGCTTCACCGACGGCATCCACCTCGACGATGTTTTTTTCGACCACGGCATTGGGAGGAAGCGGTTCGACCGCGTAGTGCTCCACGCGATAACGACCACCGGATTGACTCAACTGCAACAGCTTGACAGCCGTCGAACTGATATCAATCCCGATCAGAGGCGGCGCTTTTACACTGAGTAGGCCCACACTTTTTCCCCTTCCCACGCGCCCTTACGAGCGATATATGCGCATCTACATTAAATACGAATCTTAACGAATTGGCAACAGTCACTTTAGTTCAGACCCAAAACCGTGATTTGACAGGGATTTACGCCTGTCGGCAGTTCGGCGGCTAGGAGCTAGACCCCAGTACGATCTATACTCCGAGGCTCGCATCCCCGACCTTGATCGCGGTCACACTCCACATAATTCATGAGAATCTTTCTACGTTTGCTGCGTTACGCCTTGATTTTGGCCGTAACCGGGGTCCTGCTCGCGTGTGCCGCCGTCGGTATTGCCTACTGGCTCATCGCGCCACGCCTGCCATCGGTTGATGTCCTGCGCGATGTGCGTCTGCAAGTACCGTTGCGCGTGTACAGCGCTGACAACAAGCTGGTAGCCACCTTCGGCGAGACTCGCCGCATACCGATAAAGATCGAACAGGTGCCAAAGGAACTCAAGAATGCGTTCCTCGCCGCCGAAGATGCTAACTTTTATACTCACCCCGGCGTTGATTGGCAAGGGGTTGTCCGCGCTGTCGGCTTGATGATCTCCAAGCGCACGCTGCACGTTCCTGGCGGCAGCACGATCACCCAGCAGGTGGCGCGGGGATTTTTCCTGAGCTCCGAGGTCAGTCTCACGCGCAAGATGACCGAGATCTTTCTCTCGTTCCGGATCGAGCACGAGCTCTCCAAGGACGATATTCTCGAGCTTTATCTGAACAAGATCTTCTTTGGCAACCGCGCCTACGGTGTCGCCGCCGCGGCCGAGTTCTACTACGGGAAAACCCTCGACCAGCTAAGCCTCGGCGAAGACGCGATGCTCGCCTCACTGCCGAAATTCCCGTCCAGCAGCAATCCGTTGAACAACCGTGCCCGTGCGACCGAACGCCGCAACTATGTGCTGCAGCGCATGCTTGAAAACCGCTTCATCAGCGATGCGCAATTCAAGCAGGCCGGCGCCGAGCCGGATTTATCCTACGCGCACGAACCGCCGATCGAGATTGAAGCGCCGTATGTTGCGGAAATGGTGCGCCAGGACGCACTGGATCGACTGGGCAACGATGCGCTTACCAACGGCTACACGATCCACACCACGCTGGATTCACATGCGCAGGATGCCGCCAACCAGGCTTTGCGCGATGATCTGATCAGCTATGACCAACGCCATGGCTATCGCGGTCCAGAGGCGCACGTTGAGCTGTCTGAGCATCCGACACCGGCGGAACTGGACAAGCATCTCGATCCGTTCCACAGCGTGGTTGGCCTGATTCCCGGCATCGTCACCGAAAGCGCGGAAAAGTCCGCAACCGTGTACCTGCTCGATAGCCAGAGCGTGCCGCTGGATCTGGACGGCGTAAGCTGGGCGCACGCCTATCAGGACGAAAGCCATCGCGGCGCGGCGCCCAAGCGTGTCGACGCCGTGCTCAAGGTCGGCGATGTGGTGCGGTTGGCGCGCAACGCGGATGCAAAGTGGAAATTATCGCAAGTTCCCGGGGCACAGGGCGCGTTGATCTCGCTTGATCCGGAAGATGGCGCGATCAAGGCCGAAGTCGGCGGCTTCAGCTACGCGCGCAGCAAATTCAATCGCGCGGTGCAATCTGCGCGCCAACCAGGATCAAGCTTCAAGCCGTTCTTCTATGCGGCTGCGTTCGAGCACGGCTTCACCCCGGCATCGATCATCAACGATGCCCCGATCGTATTTGCCGATCCGTCGAAACCGAACGGACTGTGGACGCCGCAAAATGATGACGGCAAGTTTGACGGCCCGATGCGCCTGCGCGAGGCCATGGTACTGTCGAAGAATCTCGTCTCGGTGCGCCTGCTCGACGCGATCGGCGTGCGCTACGCGCGCGAGTACGCGACCCGTTTCGGCTTTCCGCTGGACCAGATTCCGGACAACCTGTCGATGGCGCTGGGAACGGCGTCGGTGTCGCCGATCATGATGGTGCGCGCCTATGCCGTGTTCGCCAACGGCGGCTTCCTTGTCGATCCCTACTTCATCGACAACATCGTCGACCGCGATGGCAAGCAGGTCTATAAGGCGCGCCCCGCGGTCGCCTGCCGCCGCTGCCCGGAGCGTTTGCTCGAAGATGCGCGTACCCAGGTCGCCGTGGCGGATACGAAAGGCGATTCCGTGGCGCCGGTAAAAACCTCGCTGTCGCCGATCACAAGTGCACAAGCCGCGCCGGCGCTGGCATCGGCCAATCCGAACGCGCCGAAATTGGCGCCGCGCACACTCGATCCGCGCGTCGCGTATCTGATCGGCTCGCTGCTGCACGATGTCGTACGCCGCGGTACCGGTCACGACGCGATGGTGCTCAAGCGCAACGATTTGGCCGGCAAGACCGGATCGACCAATGATCATCGCGACGCCTGGTTCAGCGGCTATAATGACGGGCTGGTCGCCAGCGCGTGGGTGGGCTTCGATGATTTCAGCTCGCTCGGCCGTGCCAACGGTATTGGCGAATTCGGCGCCCAGGCCGCGTTGCCGATGTGGATCGCCTATATGCGCGAGACGCTCAAGGGCGTGCCGGAGAAGCCTTTCGAGATGCCAGCCGGCATCACCACCGCACGCATCGACCCGGCGACCGGTCAGCTCGCACCCGGTGGCGACTCACACAGCATCCTGGAAATGTTCAAGGCCGAGGACGTCGCGCGTCTGGCGTCCGGAGCGAACAGTTCATCGGAAGAAGAAAAGAAAGTGCAGCAGGACGCCTACGGAATATTCTGATGCCGTCGCGCGGTTACGTCCATCACGCCGGGCGCGCGCAGGAAATGCGCCGCCGCATAGCGTTGGAAGCGGCGCGGCTAATGAGCGAACTCGGCATCCGCGATTTTCATCTGGCCAAGCGCAAGGCCGCAGAGCGCCTTGGCGCCGGTGAAGATGTCGGGCTACCGAAAAACAGCGAGATCGAAGACGCGCTGCGCGAACATCAACGCCTGTTCCAGGCCGACGAACACCCCGCACTCCTGCGCCGGCTGCGCGAAGTAGCACGCGACGCCATGCAGTTCTTGACGCGTTTTGAGCCACGTCTGGTCGGCGCTGTGCTACTTCGCGCAGCCGGCGCAGGAGTGCGGGGTGTTCGTCGGCCTGGAACAGGCGTTGATGTTCGCGCAGCGCGTCTTCGATCTCGCTGTTTTT
>JANXVS010000490.1 GCA_025351555.1 Pseudomonadota bacterium
GCTACTCGATGGCCGCGGCACCCGTTTTCTTCAGGTCGTCATTGATTGCTGCGAGCGGACCTGATCGCAACTGTTCCCATTTTTTCAACTGCTCTTGCAACTGCGTATGCAGTGCATTGAACATTGCCTGATGCTGCTTCGTAGGCGTGGCGTCGGCATCGTCCTGGCTCGCGGCGAAGCTTGCCAGTTGCTCGTTCAACATTCCCGGGAAGGCGAGGTTGGCTTCTGAGCCTTTCATGTTGACCTGGATCAACGCCTGCTCGATCGGATCGAGCGCGGTCAGCAGCGAATCGATCGACTTCGGTGCGCCTGAATTCTCCTTCGCCTTGGTCAGAATTTCGCGCGTCTTGCGGATGCCGTTCACGGCGTGGTGCAAGCGATCGATGTCGTTGACTGCGGCCAATTGCAGATCGTTCTTCGCGCGGATATCGGCCGCATTGCCGGCGCTGCGCGGATCCAGCGCCATCGTCATCGGCTGCTCGAAGGTCTTGCCGCCAACGCTGAGCTTCACCGTGTACGCTCCCGGCGGCACGCGCGGACCGCGCGGCGCGATGCCGGAATAGAACGCACCGGGGACCTGCTCGGGATCCGACATGCGCAAATCCCAGACCAGCCGGTTCATGCCGGCCTCGGTCGGAATCTTGTCGTTCGGGACGATCTGATCTGGCCACTCGGGCGGTTGCACTTCCTTCGTGGTTTTCGTGCTCGACAAATGGCGCATCGTCTTGCCCTGCGCATCGACGATATCGATCGTCACCTCGTCCTTGGGCTTCGCCTTGAGCACATAGTCGATCAGCGCGCCGGCGGGCGGATTTGCCCCGACCGGGCGCCGCGTGTTGACCTCATCGGGATAGGCCAGGCGCAACGCGGTCTGCGGTTTGAACAGCACGGCGTCCTGCGCTTGCGTCTCCGCGGAGATTTGCCGCAATGGCGTGAGATCGTCGAGGATCCAGAACGAACGGCCGTGTGTCGCGACGACCAGATCGTCGCCTTTCACGAGCAGATCGTGGATCGGGCTCCCCGGAAGATTCAACTGCAGCTTCTGCCAGCGCGCACCATCGTTGAACGAAACGAAGACGCCCTGTTCCGTGCCGGCATAGAGCAGGCCGCGCCGCGCCGGATCCTCGCGCACCGCGTGCACCACCGCGCCATCCGGCAGGCCGCTCGTGATACGCGTCCAGCTTTTGCCGCGATCGGTGGTCTTCCACGCATACGGTTTGATGTCGTCGAGCTTGTGACGGTCGACGGCGAGATACGCCGTGTTCGCATCCGCGGGCGAAGGCTCGATCATGCTGACCGTACCCCATTCCGGCAGATCCTTCGGCGTCACATTATTCCAGTGCACGCCCGCGTCGATGCTGACGTGGACCAAGCCGTCGTCGCTGCCAGCCCACAGCGTTCCCTTCGCCACCGGCGATTCGGCCAGCGCGAAGATCGTGTCGTAGTACTCGACGCTGGTAATGTCCTTGGTCAGCGGACCCCCCGAGGCGGTTTGCTTGCTCTTGTCGTTGCGCGTCAGGTCGGGGCTGATGACGTTCCAGCTGTTGCCGTGATCGGTGGTTTTCCAGACGACTTCGGAGGCGACATAGAGCGTGTCCGGATCGTGCGGCGACAGCGCCAGCGGCGCCGTCCAGTTGAACCGATGCAGCAGCTCGCTCGCCGGATGGCCTGAATTGTCGACCGGCCAGGCGCTGATGTCCTGCACTTGTTCCTTGCGCTTGTCGTAATGCCCGACCTGGTTTTCCGAATTGCTGTAGATGATCGACGCGTCGCGCGGATCCGGCAGCACGAAACCGCATTCGCCGCCGCCGGCCGGATACCAGCTGCCCGACCCGATCACACCCTCGTCGTCGTAGCTGGCTATGGCGAGATTAGAATTGTCCTGCTGCGCGCCGTACACCCAGTACGGAAAACGATTGTCGACGGCGACGTGATAGAACTGCGCGGTCGGCTGATTGTCCTGCGTCGACCACGTGGCGCCGCCATCCAGCGATACGCTCGCGCCGCCATCGTTCGCGTTGATCAATCGACGCGGGTCCGCCGGATCGATCCACAGCGCGTGATGGTCGCCGTGCGTCGCCGCGACCAGGCTGAACGTTTTGCCGCCGTCGATCGAGCGCAGCATACCGGTGTTCAGCGTATACACCGTGTCGACCGATTTCGGGTCTGCATAGATCTTCGAGAAATACCAGGCGCGTTGACGAATGCGTCCGTCCTCGCTGATGCGCGCCCAATGCCCGCCGGCATCGTCGGAACGATAAAGCCCGCCCGCATTCGCCTCGATCATCGCGTAGATGCGCTTCGGATCGGCGGCGGAAACGGAAACATCGATGCGTCCGAATATGCCTTCGGGCAGACCGTTGCCACGCAACTGCGTCCACGTCGTGCCGCCGTCTTGCGAGCGATATAGGCCACTGCCGGGCCCGCCGCTGGAAAAATTCCACGGTTGGCGGCGCACTTGCCATAGCGCGGCGTAGACGATGCTGGAATCGTGCGGATCGAAGGTGACGTCGATCGCGCCGGTATTGTCGTCCTTGTACAGGACTTTCTTCCAGGTTTTGCCGCCATCGACACTTCGAAATACGCCGCGCTCCGTGTTCGGCCCGAACGCATGGCCGATCGCCGCGACCAGGACAATGTCGGGATTCTTCGGATCGACGATCAGTGCACCGATCTGGCGCGTGTCGCGCAAACCGATGTTCGTCCAGGTCTTGCCGGCATCGGTGGATTTGTATACACCGTCGCCGTACGTGATGTTGCCGCGCAATGCACCTTCGCCGCTGCCGACATAAATGATGTCGTGGTTCGATGGCGCCACCGCGATCGCGCCGATCGACGCGATCGGTTGACCGTCGAAGATCGGCGTCCACGTGGCGCCACTATCGATCGTCTTCCACACGCCGCCCGCCGCCGCGCCGAAATAGAACGTGCCGGGTTCGCCGGTCATGCCGGTCACCGTCACCGCGCGACCGCCGCGATAAGGCCCGATACCGCGCCAATGCATGGCCTGAAACAACGACTCGTTGACCGGCCCGCTCGGCGGGGTGTCGGCAATCGCGCACGCGGACCAAGTCCAGGCAAACGCCACGATTACGATCGTGGAAAGCAGGCAGCAAGGAAAGCGCCGAGCGAGAACGCTGGTCATATCACTGATCTCCGGTGCAAGCATTTCGAGCCGCCGAGATTGGCGCGAGTCGGCATAGCGAGGTTCTGGGAAAAATTCCCTGCGCATCTTGCCGGAGTCGCAGATACACGGCAACATTCCCGGCAAGAGGCTTTGACCTTCACCGCCGCGACCCACGCAACCGCTCAATCGGAAAACTCGCAATCTCCCCACCGGCCCGGCTTCGGCGGGGCTGACCGGACTCGGGACCCCAAGCGTGAGCGTAGACGACTTCATAGGTCGCCGGCAGCACATCGTCGTGGCGAAAACTTTCGTAGGCATCCAGAGCGCGACGCAGGTGGGTCTTCCCGGTCAGGCCGCGCATCCGCCGCGCATCGGCATTCGTCGCGCCGATCGCCTTGAGTTCGCGCATCAGCGTCGTCGCGTCGGCATAGGTGAGGGTGAAGTGCTCGGCGTCGAGCACCGGATCGCGGAAACCCGCCGCCAACAGCGCGTCGCCGATGCGGGCGATGTCGACGAAGCCGCCGACGTGCGGTCCGCGATCCGCGGCGGCCCAGGCGACGCGCAATTCGTGCAGGGTGTCGGGTCCAAATGTGGAAATGGCTACATAGCCACCAGGCCGCAGCACGCGTCGGAATTCATCGAACAGTGCCGGCACATCGTCGATCCACTGAATGCACAAGTTAGAGAACAGCACGTCGATGCTGGCGTCGGGTAGCGGCAGCGCGCGCGCGTCGGCGCACACGCGCGCCAGTGGATTCCGCCAGCCAGTGCGCACGCGGCGCAGCATGGGCACGGCAATGTCGAGTGCGATCACCTGCGCTTTTTTCCAGCGCTTGCGCAGCAGGCTGCTTGCGCGCCCAGGTCCGCAGCCGACATCGAGCACGCGCTGTGGTGGGTGCTCGACATATTCGAGTCGCTCCAGCAGCCGATCTTCGACCTCGCCTTGCAATTCGGCGTGCTGCGCGTAGGTGGTCGCGGCGCGGCCAAAGGCGCGGCGGATCTGGCGCGGGTCGAGCGGTGGCGTCATGGTGCCAGCGTCTGCGCAAAGGCCACGATCGCATCCGCCATTTCTGCCGCATGGCCGATAAACGGCGCATGCCCGGAGGAAAATTCCACGAATTTCCCTTGTGGACTTTGCGCCGCAGACCAACGCAATGCCATCGACGGAACCAGACGATCGCGGCGTCCGGCAATCCACAGGCTGGGCACGGCCAGTTCCGCCAGGCGCGCGCGCAGGTCGGTCGTGTCGAGCGTGTGCAGACCCTGTTCAAGCGCAGCCAGTGACGGCTCGCCGCGGTCGAATACATGCGTCTTCAAGCCGCGCAACTCGGCTTGCGCATGATCGGACCCCAGAGCTTCCAACGCTAGAAAGCGCTCGATGGTGCCGCGATAATCGCGATGCAAGCCGGCGCCGAACTGGGCGAAAATATCCGGCGACACGCCATGCGGCCAATCGGGGCCCAGCACGAAGCGTGGCGATGCGGCAATTTCCACAATGCCGCGCACTTTCAGCGCATGATCCAGCGCCGCATGCAGCGAAACGATGCCACCAAGCGACCAACCGACCCAGAGCGCGCGCGGCAGCATCGCAGCGAGTGCGCTGGCGCAATCGACCGAGCCGCAGCCGTCGTCGCTGTGCGCGCTCGCACCGTGTCCGGGCAGATCGACCAGGTGGATGCGAAAATGCGGAGTCAGCAGCCGCGTCAATGGCGCAAAGATATCCGAATGCATCGCCCAGCCGTGGATGAGCACAAGATCGGGGCCGGAGCCGACGGTTTCGATATGCATATCAGACAGCTCCGCCGCGCGTCAGCGTCCCAGCGAGCGCGTCAAGCAGGTGCTCGATATCGGCTTCTTCGTGTGCCGCGGACAGCGTGATACGCAAGCGCGCCTTGCCAGCCGGCACAGTCGGTGGGCGGATCGCCGGAATATAAAACCCCGCATTTTCCATTTGTAGCGAAATGCGCAAAGCGTCTTCGCTGCCGCCGACAAGCAGGGGCTGAATTGGTGTGCGTGATTCGAGCAAGGTCAGCCCGCGCCGCGCTGCGCCGTTGCGCCACAGCGCAATCAAGCGCTGCAGTTTGTCGCGCCGCCAGGATTCGGCGCGTGCCAAATCGACGGCGACGCTTGCTGCCGCGGCCAGCGCCGGCGGTATCGCCGTGGTGTAGGTGTGGGTGTGTGCGAACTGGATCAGGCCGTCGATCAACGACGCGCTGCCGGCCACAAAAGCGCCGGCCACACCTAACGCCTTGCCCAATGTCGCCATCAGCACGGGTGCATCGTGTTGATCCAGTTCTGCCTCAGCGAGGCTGCCGGCGCCTTCGGTTCCCAGCACGCCGAGACCGTGTGCATCATCCACCATGAGCGTCGCATGCTGCGTTTTACACAATGCAGCAAGTTCGTGCAGCGGGGCGATGTCGCCGTCCATACTGAATACGCCATCGGTAGCAAGCAGCGCCGCCGCCTCCGGCATGCTGATCAATTGCCGTTCCGCAGCGGTGGCGTCAGCGTGCGCATAGCGTTTGAGATTGGCGCCGGATAGTTGCGCGCCATCGAGCAGACTGGCGTGGTTGAGTTTGTCCTGCACGCACACATCACCGGCGCGGAGCAGGGCGCCGATTGCACCGAGGTTTGCCATGTAGCCGGTGGAAAACAGCAGGGCACGCTCGCGGCCGGTCCAACGCGCGAGTTTTTCTTCCAGCAGCGCGTGCTCTTCGCGATGCCCGCCGAGCAGATGCGAGGCGGTCGCGCCGACGCCCCAGCGCGCCGCGGACCGCGCCAAGGCTTCGCGCAATGCCGGATGCTGGGCCAGGCCAAGATAATCGTTGCTGGCAAAATTCAGCAGCGATTTGCCGTCGACGATGATGCGCGATCCGGCGACCGATTCGACCGTGCGCAGGCGGCGCAACAGCGATTGCTGCGCGCGCTCGGCCTGCGCCTGCACGAGACGATCAAGCAATCCGGGACGTTGCATTGCGACGACGCGGCAGTTCAGGCTGCGGCGCTTGCGGCGATATCCGCGTGCACGGTGCGCGATTCGACTTCGACCTGCATCGGTTGGATCCCCAGCCGCGCAAACAGTGCCTGATCGTGCGCGACGTCAGGATTTCCGGTAGTCAGCAATTTTTCGCCGTAGAAAATCGAATTGGCACCGGCGAAGAAACACAGCGCCTGCAATTCGTCGCTCATTTCCGCGCGTCCGGCGGACAATCGCACCATCGACGCCGGCATCAGGATGCGTGCCACCGCGATCGTGCGCACGAACTCGAACGGATCGAGCAAGACGGTGCCCGCGAGCGGCGTACCCTCGACCTGGACGAGGCGATTGATCGGCACCGATTGCGGATGTTCCGGCAGATTCGCCAGGGTCTGCAGCAGGCCGGCGCGTTGTTCGCGCGTCTCGCCCATACCGACGATGCCGCCGCAGCAGG
>JANXVS010000498.1 GCA_025351555.1 Pseudomonadota bacterium
AGGTTAAAACTTTAGAGAGTGACCCCAAGCTGCTTTGATTACTCAAATTTAGGCTTGGGACGCTCTTGTATCTCGATGGACAGTAAATCCACCCCAAGGCGCCCACACAAGTCACCTGCGCACACTGTCAAAGAACTCAAACAAACCCACTGACGTTTCGTCCGCGGAGCCGCGCATTATACATCCGCTATGGCGTCCGTCAACAGAGGAAGGGCGGGAGAATCCAAACGGGATTGCAAACGCCATTCTGGCGTGCGCAAACGCTAGGGTGCAGCACAGGCGGAACGCCCGAAGCGAGTCCGGAATTGACATGAATGCGTGTGATAGCATCGCTGCACCAAGCCATCGCGTGTATGAATTGCCATGGGCGAGATCTACGAAGATCGCAGACAGGAGCCGCGCTTCAGCACCGCCGGCAAATATCGCCTGGAAACGGCGCGATCGGGCAGCTTCGAGGGCCGCATTCTCGATCTGTCGCTGAACGGCGCCATGCTCGAACGCAGCAGCCAGGCCGAACTGCTGACCGGGACCCACCACCGCCTTGCGCTCGAATTCACTGGACAAACGCCATTTCACGGCGATGCGCTTCTCGTGTATATCAGCGACGAGCACATCGGCATCGAGTTCTACGACATGGATCCGCAAAACTTCGCCGCGCTCACCGCCTTGATCGAGTCGCTGACGCACGCCAACCGCTGATTCCGGAGATTTTCTATGACATTGCACCCGCCATGCGCGCTCGGCGCCTTGATCTTTTGCCTGAGCTTTGGCCTGGGTGCCTGCACGGCGCGCGCATCCGGACCATCGGTCGAACTGAAAGGCCACCACTTCGACATTGAAATTGCCGCGGACGATGCCTCACGCGAGCGCGGCCTAATGTTTCGTGACACGATGCCGGCCGATCACGGCATGCTGTTTCTGTTTGAACGTCCGACCACGCAGACGTTCTGGATGAAGAACACCCACATCCCGTTGGACATTTTATATTTTGATCGAAATTATAAATTGGTCAGCATGTCGCAACGTACGCCACCATGCCGCAGTGCGGGTAATGACTGCCCGACCTATCCTTCCAGCGGTCCGGCGCAGTATGTGCTGGAGTTGAACGCAGGTACTGCGGACAAACTCGGCGTCAAGCAAGGCGACGAATTGAAGGTTACGCGCTGAGCCCAGCGCTCTCTCCGCCACGGCACGCCGCCGCAGTCTGTACCCGATTCGCGGGCAGCGCGTGCGCCAATTCCTCGCGCAACTGATGCCAGCAGAATACGCCACAGTGATAAGGCACCAGCGGGCCCGGCGGGCCATCGGCGCGATAGAGCACATCATCGGACACTGCCACGAACTGTTTCATTGCCGCACCTTCGCATCTGGGTCATGCGTATTGCAGCAAATCCGAATGCCAGGGCGATGACAGCTCGCTGGCGATTTGCGGGCAACCGCTAGGGAACCTCGGCACAAGCTACTGCGCTCGGCCTGATCCTATATTGAAAGGGCGCGAATCCGGTGCTCGGAGTCCTCACATACTCGAATGTATGCTCCGGTTCCTGCGCTCCGTGTTCGCGCCTGAATCTATATAGAATCAGGCCTTCGCTCGCTACGCTTGTGCAGAGGTTCCCTATTGCACAATTCGCACCACTTTCAAGTAAGATCGAAACGTACGGCAATCGATCAGGAGGATAGCGATGGACAATCCCTGGCTCGAACTCGGCAACGCCAAGGACGAAGACATCCCGCTGTTTTCCACCGCACTGCTGATCGCCAAGGACGAATATCCGGATCTGGATCGTGTCGGCTACGAAACTCGCCTGCATGAATACACCCGCAGCCTGCGCAACTTGCTGCGCGACACCGATTCAGCGCCCGCGCAATTGCGTTGCCTGAACCAATTTGTGTTCGGCGAACTGGGCTTCAGCGGCGATAATCAGGATTACTACGACCCGCGCAACAGCTACCTCAATGATGTGCTCGATCGTCGCCTTGGCAACCCGATTTCGCTTGCCGTGGTGCAGATCGAGCTGGCACAGCGCCTGGGCGTGCCGCTGGAAGGTGTGTCGTTTCCGGGACATTTCCTCGTACGCCTGCCGCTGGACGAGGGCATCGTCGTGCTCGATCCATTCCAGAAGGGCCGTTCGCTCGATGCCGCCGAATTGCGCCGGCGCGCGCGCACGCACCTGGACACCCACGAGATCGACGACCAGTACCTGGCACGCATGCTGGAACCGGCCAGTCATCGCGCAATCCTCGCCCGCATCCTGCGCAACCTCAAGGCGGTATATGCCGAACGCGAACAATGGGACAAGGCGCTGCGCTGCAGCGACCGGCTGCTGACCCTGGATGCACACCAGCCAACCGAATACCGCGATCGCGGCAACTACTATCGCGCGCTCGGCCACCTGCGCGCCGCGCGCGAGGATCTGCGTCGCTATCTGGCACTGATGCCGCAGGCCGAGGATGCCGACACCGTTAGCCTTGCGCTGAGCGAATTGGGAACGCGGCTGCCGCGCCTCAATTAAGTATCAAGATATCTGGATCATCTCGAAATCGGACTTGGTTACGCCGCAGTCCGGGCAGGTCCAGGTTTCCGGCACGTCTTCCCAGCGCGTGCCCGGCGCGATGCCGTCGCCAGGCCAGCCTTCGGCCTCGTTGTATAAAAATCCACAAACCACGCACATGAAAGTGCGGAATGGCGTATCGACGGGAGCTGGGATATTCATGCGCGCTTGAAGGAAACGTCAGGCGCGCATTCTACCTTTACACTATCGCGCATGCACACTGATGCTTCCCGCAACGCGCGTTTGCCCCGTGGGGGTCTTTATGCCATCAGCGACGGCCCGCGCGCCGATCTGCTCGCCATCTGCGAAGCCGCCTTGCGCGGCGGCGCCGTGCTGCTGCAATACCGCGA
>JANXVS010000548.1 GCA_025351555.1 Pseudomonadota bacterium
CGCGTGGTGACCTTGCGCATGGTGATCGAATCGTCCACCACCATGATCAGCGGATGCGCGCGGCGTTCGAACACCGGCTGTGGCGGAGCTATCGTCGGTGCCATGACTTCGCCAGCTTCCACGCGCTCGCGTAGAGCAGCAGCACGGCGAACCAGGGGCGCCAGATCCAGAATCATCACCACCGAGCCGTCGCCCATGATGGTGGCGCCGAAAATGCCGGGCACCGAACTGATCTGCGGGCCGACCGACTTGACCACGATTTCGCGCGAGCCGATGACGCCGTCGATGCGCACAGCAGCGCGCTGATCGCCGGTACGGGTCATCAACAAGGGCAACTGCGCCTCGTCGATGATGCGCGATGCCGGCATGTTCAACAGATGCGACAATTCGTAGATCAGGTATTCGTCGCCGGCGTAGGTGTAGGCCGGATTGGGTTTGGCCAAGCGTCGTTCCAGATCGTCGCGCGCGATGCGCACCACGCCCTGCACCGACGACATCGGCACCGCATAGGTGGCTTCGCCCAGTCGCACCAGAATGGCCTGGGTAACGGCCAGGGTAAACGGCAGGCGGACGATGAAAGTGCTGCTGGCACCGCGGGTCGATTCGATCGCCAGCGAGCCGCCAAGCTGCTTGATCTCGTTGTGCACCACGTCCATGCCGACACCGCGACCGGCGAGCTGGGTGACATGTTCGGCGGTGGAGAATCCGGTTTCCAGAATGAATCCGTACAGGTCGCGGTCGGACAGTTGCGCATCGGTCTTGAGCAGGCCACGTTCGATCGCCTTGCGCCGGATCGCGTCGCGGTCCAGGCCCTTGCCGTCGTCGGAGACACGCAGCACGACTTCCGTCGCCTCACGGCTAACCTGGATCGTCACCGTGCCTTCGTTTGATTTGCCTGCGGCGACGCGCTCGTCCGGCGTCTCGATGCCGTGCGCGAGTGCGTTGCGCAGCATGTGCTCGAACGGCGCTTTCATGCGCTCGAGCAGGTTGCGATCCATTTCACCCTGCGCACCTTCCACTTTCAGCTGCGCGCGTTTGCCGACTTCCTGCGCCGCCTGGCGCACGGTGCGGCGCAAGCTCGGCACCAGCGAATCGAACGGCACCATGCGTGTACGCATGAGGCCTTCCTGCAGATCCGACGAAACGCGCGATTGCTGCAGCAGCAGGGTTTCGGACTGGCGGGTCAGATCGTCGAGCAGACCCTGAATCGAGACCAGATCCGACACCGACTCGGCCAGCGCGCGCGACAACTGCTGTAGCTGGCTGAAGCGGTCGAGCTCGAGCGGATCGAACGAGGATTCGCTGGAATCGGCTTCGCGCTGGAAGCGTGACAGGATCTGCGCTTCGGTTTCCATTTCGAGTTTGCGCAACTGATCGCGCAAACGGCTGACGGTCGTTTCAAATTCCACCAGGTTGAAACGGAACGTCGATATCTGCTGTTCCAGACGTGAGCGGTAAATCGACACTTCGCCGGCGTAGTTGACCAGCGAGTCGAGCAGATCCGAACGCACACGGATCATTTCCTGCGGCGCATGGGACTGCACTTCTTCTTCGAACGCCGGCAGCGGACGCGGTGGTGGACGCGATCCCGGCTTGACCGCCGACACCGGCGGCGCGGCCGCGACTTCTTCGTGAGCGACTTCTTCGTGTTCTGCAGGTTCGGCCGTCGTTGCGGCTACTGGCTCCGACGGCACTGGCGTTGTCGCTTCGGCCACCGGCATTTCGCCGGAGACCAGGCCTTCAAAGCGCGCGATTGCGTGTTCCGGCATCGCGATCGCCTGACGATGCGCCACGCGCTGCACCAATCCATGCAGGCGATCAAAGCCGCGTTCCAGCGACTCGACCGTGACCCGATCCATCAGCCGGTGATTTTCGCTGATCGATTCGAGCAGCGATTCCATCGCGTGACTCAGATCACCAATCGGCGCCAGGCCGGCCATGCGCGCACCGCCCTTGAGCGTGTGCAGATCGCGTTGCAGGCCGGTAACCAGGTCGCGATCCTGCGGCGCCTCGCGCAAGCGCGCCATCATCGAATCGGAATGATCCAGGATATCCGCTGCTTCCTGCACGAAAATCTCGAGCAGGTCCTCGTCGATGTCCGGCAAATCCAGCTTGCCGTCGGGTTGCGCGTCATCCGGCAGCGGCGGCGCATGCGGCGTCTGGGCGATGGGTGTGGACACCGATGCCGGCGCTTCATGCAGCATGATTGGTGCTGGCGCAATTGCTTCGACGCGGTCGTGTTCAACATGATCGGGTTCGATATGATCTTGTTGGACATGATCGTGTTCGACGTGATCGGGCACGGGCCCTTGCACAACCGTGGCGGTCTCTATCGAGACGGTCTCGGTCACGTCGGGCGCAGGCTCGGCGTGAAGTGCAACTGCCGGTTCCAATTCGGCTTGCGCCAAATCCTCAAACGAAAGCAGCTCAACCTCGTCTACCGCGATTTCTGGTTGCACGCTTGCCACCAGCGGCGCTTCGTCGTGGATTGGTTCGGCGACGTGGGCGGCTTCATCCACTTCAAGCTGCTGCAGCCAGGCCGCAGTCAGATCTTCCTCGCTGCTCGATGTAACGACCGCACTCGCGGACTCATCAACGCCACGCGCATCGGCACCAGCCGGTTCGACATCGGCAAGGGTATACGCCGTGTCGGCGGACTGGGCAGGTTCGCCAAGCTCGATCGCTGCCAACTCGGCCAACAACGCGGCATCGTCATCCGGTTCTGCATGCGTTGGCTGCGGCAAATCGGCGTCGGTTGACGTCCAAATCGTTTCGTCGATGCTCTCGCCTGCCGGCGGCACTGCCGCATGCGCTTCATCATCGGCAAGAGCGAACAGCGTGTGCATCATTTCCGGTTCTGGCAGGGTATCGCGCAGCTCGGCGACGCGCGCAGCCAGCGGATCGGAGTCCGGCATCTGTGGATGCGTACCTTCCAGTGCGTCGATGATCTGCCGTACCAAGGCCGAGGATTCAGTCAGGGCAGCCAGTCCCGCTGCATCCGGTGCCCGGCGATCCGCACGCAAACGCTTGATGTAGCCTTCCAGCGGCGCCAGCACATGAGTGATGACGGGAATATCCACCATCGCGATGGCGCCATTGAGCGTATGCACGGCGCGCAATAGCGGCTCAGTGGCCGGCAGCGATGGCGTGGAATGCACGTCGGCGACATAGCCGTCGATAACGGCCAGATGCGTGCTGACCTCGCTCTTGAGAATCTCGAACAATACCGGGTCGATGTTCGGCAGCGGTTGCGCCGCAAGTGCCATCTGCTCGGCCAGATCGCCGCCGGCATGTGCGGCAAGCTGTTCGGGCGATGCGTTGAATGCGCTTTCGATATCGATGGCCGCGTTCAGTTCAAGCGGCTCGTCCACAGGCATGGCCAACGCCGATGCCGCAAGCGGTGCGGCTTCGTCCATCACCGGCACGAGTCTGCGCACCGTGCGCTTGACCTTCTTCATTCGCTGGGCCGCGCCGGTGCGCACCCAGGCTTCTTCGCCAGCGCAGAGCTTGTCGGCGACATCCATGATGGCGCCAATATCGGATTTCGGAGCGCCTTCGCCACGCAACGCCGCCAGCAGTTCCGGCAGCACGCCGACAGCGTTGTCCGCCAGCGCCTGCACGGCGGGTCCGGGCATGATTGTCTTGTCGAGCACGCGATTGAACAGGTTCTCGACTTTCCAGCTGAACTCGCCGAGCGCGAGCGCGCCGACCAAGCGTCCGGAACCTTTCAGCGTATGGAACGAGCGCCGGATGGGTTTGAGTTTTTCAAAGTCGCTGACGTCGGCTTTCCAAGCAGGCAGACAACGACTGAGGTTGTCGATCTCGTCCTGCACTTCCTCGACGAACACTTCACGGATTTCTTCATCGATGTCGTCCGAGGGCGTGGCGCTGAAGCTGGCGTCGGCCATCGGCGACTTGGCATCGACGTCGGGCACTTCCTCTTCGATTTCTTCTTCGATCTCGACGTAGCGCACATTCGGTGCCGGCGTCGCGGTGGCCTCGGTTTCGACCAGGCGCAAGCCACCCACGTCATGCTCGCGCGGCTCGTGCGGCGTGGTTTCACCGACTACCAGATCATCGAGTCCTCGGCCCGGCGCGATGTCGATCCCCGGATGCTCATCAAGCTGACTTACATCAGGATGATGCAGACCCAGGTCGCGCGTGTGTTCGTCATCACTCGACGCAGTAACCGCCGCCGCCGGCGTTGTGTCTTGCGTGCCCAGGCGCGCGATGAAATCGTCGATGCTCTCGTCGGGCAATTCGATGCTGGGAAATTCCGCATTGCTTGCCGGCGTACTCTCGGTCGGGGCGCTTTCCTCATGATGCAATTTCAGGCCGGCTTCGCCGCTGGCGGGCAGATGCTCGCCCCAACTGGGGAATTCGCTGGCGTGCGTGGCTGCCGTGGCCGCGTCGCCATCGACCGCAAATGCCGTTGGCGCTGCGAGCTGGTCGAGTTCGGCCGCGACTGGCGATTGCATCGATGACGTCTGCCAGGTCGCGCCCGCAGGATGCTCCGGCACCGGTGCCAGCGGTGGTGGCGCACTGCCACCGTCGTCCTCGGGTACCGGCCAGTAGCCCAGCGCCGTCAGACTCTGGCGGGTGACGGCCAAGATCTTGTCGCGCCCGCCGCGTTGCTCGCGCGTGGCTTCCATGTAGTACTCGATCGAGGCCAGCGCATCGGCGAGTTTATCCATCTGTTCCACCGTCGGCACGCGGCGATGGCGCAGCAACTCAACTTCCACAAAGCGCACGATGCCGTCCATCAATTGCGCGGGTTCGGACAGATTGAGCATGCGCAGCGCGCCGGAAATTTCCTCCAGCAGGCGCGGAATGGGTTCTACCCGGGTGTGATCCCAGGGCGATTCGACGAAGGCGACGATGTCCTGCTTGGCCTGGGCGATATTGACCGAGGCTTCCTTCATTAGCGCGTCGAGAATCTTGCGCACTTCGGCCTTGGGCAGTTCCAGTTCGCCCGGCGCAGCGCGCTCTTCGATTGGCGCTTCGGCACCGAGGCGATCGATGTGATCATCCAGCGAGGCTTCCACATACAGCAGCGCACCCGCCACGTCGAGCAGACTGCTCTCGTCGGACGAGCGTGTCTTGTTGGCGATTTCCTCGACGATCTTGCGCTGTTCCAGCACCACCCGGCGCGGCACGCCCAGACCGAGCATGCCCAGGGTGTCGCCGACGCGGTCGAGCATATCGGCCTGCGGCAAGAGCTCGGCCGGATCGGCGTTCTGTGCACGCAGGAAAATATCCAGCGCTTCTTTCACCCGCATCAAGTCGTCTTTGATCGCAGCGGAAACGGTATCCAGCAAGGTTTTGTTGTGGCCGGAGATCGAACCCTTGGCGTGCTCGAGTTCTTTCGCGCTGGGGAGCAGGGTATCGAGCTTGTAAGTGCCGCGAATCTCCACCGCGCGCGTGCCGGTCGCGCTCGAATGGGCAAGGTAATACAACAGATTCTTGGTCAGATCGACCGGAGGTGCCGTGCGGAACCCGGCTTCGCCGGCATCGACCAGGCGCTTGATTTCGCGATCGACCTTGCCGAACAGCAATTTCACTGCGGCGTTGGCTTCAAGCGCGCCGGAAGCCACGCTTTCCAGTACACCGGTGGCGATCCACCACAACCGGCGCGCGTCTTCCTGGGTGCAGGCCGCACGCAGGCGATCAAGCACACTGATCAGGCGTTCGAGCTGTGCGCTGGCCGAATCGTCGCGAATCCAGCGTAGCAACGAAAGCTGGAATGCGCTGCGCAGACGCGCGGCCTCGGCCTTGAGTTCCAATTCCGGCAGCCCGCTCGCGGCACCTGCGGCGGCCTCGGGCAGCGGTGCGGACAGATCCGGGGAAAACAGCACCGATTCGGTCAGCAGTTTTTCGCCGCGCGTGGCGCGCAGATCGTTGAGCAAGGGCAACAGGACGATGGGGATGTCCTTGTGTCCGCTTTGCAGACGTTCCAGGTAATCCGGTAATTGCACGATGCCGCGCATCAGCACGGAATAGGTGTCGTCCTGCGGCTTGACATGACCATCGAGCAGGGCCAAGGCGACCCGCTCCATTTCCTCCACCACCATGGCGGCGCCGTACAACTCGACCATGCGCAAGGTGCCCTGCACCTGATGCAGATAAGTGGCGCAGAAACGCATCAGGCTGGTATCGGCCGGATCCTCGACGTAAGCCTCAAGCGCCTGGCGCGCCTGCTTGAGGGTTTCGTCCAGTTCCTGCTTCACCCAATTCAGAGTGGTGAAGTCGATGCCGTCTTGAAGTTTCATACCTTATCTCTCAACTATTGCGCAGGAACGCCAGCACGTTGCGGTTGTCCACACGATGCAGACTGGCATGCGCGAACTTGGTTACTTCGCCCGAACCCAGCACTAGCAGGCCGCCGGGTTTGAGCAGGTTGGCGAACGTCGCCAGCAATTCGCGACGCCGATCGCGCGCGAAGTAAATCAACACGTTTTGACAAAAAATCAGATCCAGCCGCTTCAACGGCGCACGCGCCGCATCCAGCAGATTGAACTGGGCAAATCCCACCCGCTTGCGCAGCGCTTCGCTGATCCTGAAGCTGTCGCCGTCCACGGGTTCGCAATAACGTTCGCGATATTGCGGAGGAATTTCCTCGATCTTCTGCCGTGGGTAAAGCCCGGCGCGACCAACGGCCAAGGCCGGGAGACTGACGTCGGTTGCCGTCACCCCGAAGTACGCTTTCGCACCTGTCGTCGCGGCAATATGCCGGTCGAGCACCATCGCCAACGTGTACGCTTCCTCGCCGCTGGAACAGCCCACGCTCCAGGCATGCAGCCCGGTCTGCGAGGTAACGCGCGGCAACCAGTCTTTGGCGATCAGATCGAACGACGGCGGGTGACGGAAAAAATGCGTCTCGTGCACGGTCAACCGGTCGACCAAGGTAGTCCACTCGATTGCGCCCTCGGGAATCTTCTGCAGCTCGCTGAAGTATTCCGCGAAGCTCGATCGCCCGGTCTCGCGCATACGTCCGCGCACACTGGTGACCAGAAACGTCTTGCGCGACAGCGGCACGACAACGCCCGTGCGCCTCTCGAGCAGTGTTGCCCAGCGCTCGAACTCGCTGTCGTCCATGCCCGGCAGGGGCGTCAGCGTTAACCAGTTCCCGGCGGCGATCACCATGCTCGATATCCACCTCCGACAGCAAAGGATGTTGCAAAAGTCCCTTGTACACTTGTGCAGACTCGCCCATCCGTTGCGTACCCCATCTGGCAACCATCGAGCAAACCCTTGTCACGCTTGACCCACGCACATCTGATCTGCGCACATCAGCGCGTCCGTTCTCGCGCGTGCTTGGCTCACGTCGGCAGTTTGAAGTCCGCGACCGAGCGGCGCAAATCCGCAGCCAGTTGAGCCAGGTTGCCGATCGACTCGGCAGTCTGGCTCGCGCCGACCGAAGTCTGGGTGGTGATTTCCTGAATCACGTTCATGGTTGCCGAAATATTCGTCGCCGCGGCCGACTGCTGGCGCGCTGCTTCGGAAATGTTCTGAATCAGATCCGCCAGATCGTTCGACACCTTTTCGATCTCGCCCAGTGCCAGGCCCGCGTCCTCGGCCAGACGCGCACCCGCGACCACTTCCGTCGTGGTCTGCTCCATCGAGGTAACCGCTTCGTTGGTATCGGCCTGAATCGTCTGCACCAGGGTTTCGATACGCCGTGTCGCACCCGAGGCGCGTTCGGCCAGTCGTTGCACTTCGTCGGCGACCACCGCGAATCCGCGGCCGGCTTCACCGGCGGATGCAGCTTGAATGGCGGCGTTCAGTGCCAGAATGTTCGTCTGCTCGGCGATATCGTTG